>JABHJJ010000045.1 GCA_018691945.1 Candidatus Nitrosopelagicus sp.
AGATGTAAATAGATAATTTCTAGTCATTTTTCAAAAATTAGATTTCGTCTTCTAATTTAATGAATAGTACGTTGTTACCTCTCAATATCGCTCTGGCAAATTTACCAACTGTTTTACCGTCAACTAATTCTTCAGCCTCAGTCATAATCAAATTCATGTAAGAATCAACATTTTTCATTTTACCCTTATACTCAACTTCATTTTTTAATCTGACGATCACAGTTTTCTTTACATTCTTTTGTAAAGTTGTAAGTGGTCTTTTAGCAGCTGTAGTTTGTGACATAAATTTTCTCTTGTGATGAATCGAATTTCTAGAGAATATAAAGTCTTGCTTAGATTAGGAAGAACTTTTTATTTTATTTTTTCTCATCAGTTGTATGTTCTCCTCTCAGATCGATTCATTAGATAAAATATTTTTTGGTGGGCTACAAAATGGAATAATTACAGAAATTTCTGGTTTACGTGGAACTGGAAAAACTCAACTTTCTTTACAATTTGCAATTGAGCCTTTGGTAAATAATAAAAAAATTTTATTTATTGATACTACAGTTGAATTTAGACCTGAACGATTTCTTCAAATGATACAATCTAGAAATCTATCAACATCTCTACTTGACAATTTACATGTTTTACGAGTTACAAACACTCAAAAGCAAATTGAAATATTGACAAATTTTAACAATGAAGATTTTTCTCTATTGATAATTGATAACATCGCTGATCTATTTTCTTTTGAATATTCAAAAAAAGAACATATTATTGAAAAAAATATTAATTTTGGTAATTACATGATTAACCTTTCAAAATTAGCCCTTTCAAAAAATATACCAATTATAATTACAAATCAAATCTTATCTCATGATGAAAAGAATTATGAAAGAATGCAGCCTCAACTCGAAAATTATGTACACCAAAAAATTCAACTTGAAAAAATCAAAAATAATTATACTTGTAAAGTTATAACTCCTTTTATTCAAGAGACAAAATTTGATTATAAAATAACAAATTCTGGAATAGAAGAAACTTAATCTATTTAATATGCATTAAATTAATTATAACATGTCAGATATTTTTGATTCTATTCCTACGATTACTGTAATTTTGTTAGCATTGGGTATTGTTGGTGTAATGGTTTATGAGCGAACTAGACTTAGAGAAGAAAAGAAACAAGATAATTGATTCAGCAATTTCAAAAAAATTCAAATCTTTAGGATTTGATTCAGTCACTGAAATTCAAAGAGAAGCAATCCCCGAAATATTACAAGAAAAAAACTGTTTAATTATAGCACCAACTGGTTCTGGAAAAACTGAATGTGCAACTATACCAATATTTTCTAAATTAAAAACTAGAAAAATTTCAAATAAAATAAAAGCTCTTTACATAACTCCATTACGAGCTCTAAACCGAGATATTTTTAAAAGAATAATTAATTATGCTGAAAATGAAGAATTAAAAATTGAAATTAGACATGGAGATACATCTCAGGCAAACCGAAAACGAATTGCAGATTCTCCTCCTGATATTTTAATAACAACACCTGAGACACTAGTAAATTTACTCTCACAAAAAAAACATCTTGAAGCATTATCAGATTTAGAATGGGTAATAATTGATGAGGTACATGAATTACTTGCAAGTGAGAGAGGTTCTCAGTTATCTCTTAGTCTTGAACGTCTACAAGTAAACACAAAAAATGAAATTCATCGTATTGGCTTGTCTGCAACTGTTGGTAATCCTGACGAAGCTGGACGTTTTTTAGTTGGCTCAGAAAGAAAATTTCGACTAATACATGATACATCTCTTAGAAATTATGATGTGGATGTCGTATTTGTTGATGGAATAATGGATGATGTTGCCGTTGAAATTATTCAATATGTGAAAAAACAACAGATCACTTCTCCAGTTTTATTATTTACAAACTCACGAGGAGAATCTGAGCGTTTATCATCTATCTTAAAACAAAAAACATCACTTAATGTTGAATTACATCATGGTTCACTTTCAAGACAAGTTAGGGAAGAAACCGAAGATATACTTAAGGAGGGAAAATCTGGCATAGTTGTTTGTACTTCGTCGCTAGAATTAGGTCTTGATATTGGCTCTGTGGAATTAGTTATTCATTATGGATCTCCAAGACAAGTTTCAAAATTCATGCAAAGAATTGGTAGAAGTAAACATAATCGTGGCAGTTCTGCTAGAGGGCTAATTATTACTGAAAGTGCTGATGATGAATTTGAGATTAAAGCAATAATTGAACGAATTAAGGAAGGTTCAATTGAAGAGCAAAAAATACACTATGGATCTCTAGATGTTCTTGCACATCATTTAGTTGGATTATCGATGCAAGTAGGAAACGTTCCTATTGAATCTGCGCTTAAATTAACAAAACTTGCATATCCATTTCGAGATATCTCATTTGAAGATTTTTTTGATGTTTTAGAAATTCTTGCTACACGTAAATTAATAATTCTTAACAAAGAAAAAACTGAATATAAAAAAAATAATGCTTTCTTTGCAACAAAATATCATTTCCAGAATTTATCTACGATTCCAGATATTCTAAAATTTAAGGTAATTGATACAGTAGAGAATAAATTCATTGGTACATTAGATCAAAGATTTGTTGGTGATCTTGATAAGGATCAAATTTTTGTTTTACGTGGATCTCAATGGAGAGTTCTAAACATAGATGAAAAATCCTTTAAAGTGAATGTTATGCCTATTAGATCCGCACAAGAAATACCAGTTCCTAAATGGGAAGGTGTAAACATACCTGTTGATTTCAAAACTGCTAACAAAGTTGGAACTTTAAGAACTAAAGTTCGTAACGGTTCAGTAAAAATGATGAATGATGTCATTTCCAATTTAGATTTTAGCAAAGTACCAGATGAAAAAACAATTATTATAGAGTCACATCGTATTCCTCAAAAAAGTGTATTAATTCTACATGCATGTTTTGGAACAAAAATTAATTCAACATTGAAAGTTATTCTGGAAACATTGTTGGATGCTTCTTTAGCTTCTAGAGTCAAATCGAGTTCTGATGCATATAGAATTCTTTTATCTGTTGAATCTAGATTTACAAAAGAACACATTACTGATGTATTCTCTGCTGATTTTGATATTAATGATATAATGTCTGTAGCACTAAAAGGTAAAAATGATGTTACTTGGAAAACATTCTGTGTAGGAAAAAAATTTGGTTTCTATGATAGAAGTGATGTCTATGTAAAGAATGAGGTTAGATATGATTTTGAACGAAATATTGACACACCTCTTGTAAAAGAAGCATTTAGGGAATTATTTCATGAAAAATTTGATCTCGAAGGTACTCAAAGAATTATTGAATTAATTAAACAAAATAAAATAGAGTTTGATTGGATTGATGTTGACAAATTCTCTAAATTGGCAGAACCTGTACTAGATCAAACTGTAATGTCATATACAAATCCTGCAAGTATAGACAAAGAGATGTTGTTAAAAGTTAGAAAACGTCTTTTGGAAACAAAACAACGATTAATTTGTGTACGATGTGGACTGTGGCAACGAGTTGTGACTGCTAATGAAACACAAATACTTAGATGTAAATATTGCAAAGGCCAACAGATTACCTCTACTTATGAATACGATCATGAACTTGTAAAAATAATTCAAAAAAAGCATAAAGGAAAAAAATTAACTCCAGATGAAAATAAAAATTTTAAACGAGCATGGAAAGTATCTTCATTATTGGCTAGTTTTGGAAAAACAGCTTTGATTGTTATGGCTGCTTATGGAGTTGGTCCTGACACTGGAGCTAGAATTCTAAAAAATAGATTGGAAGATGATGATGATTATTTGATAAAACAAATCATTATTGCAGAAAAAACTTATACTTTGACAAGAGGATTTTGGAAAGATTAGTTTTTCTTAATTATTTTTGAATAAGGTGTCAACACCAAATCTAACTTTCCTTCTAGTCCAGGTCTTGCATTAACTCCTAAAATTGTAATTATATCTCCTAACGTAAAATTATCCATCAAGTCTGCTTGCTGTCTCCATCCTTTAATCCAAACTTGTCCGCTATCATCTTCAACAAACATCTCAGATAGTTGTATGTTGTCACCCTTTTTTGTTTGAATATCTTTTCTTTCTGGTGCTTTTAGAACAATTGCTTCTACTGAATAATCATTACCTTCACTAACTTCTATAATCTTTGTTCTAATTTCTGCAACAGTTGGAACATGTTTATCATCTATTTTTCTTACAAATGAATTTTGATCAATTTGCATTGTATTTCCAAAAATCTTTGATGGCATACATTCTAAAATATCATCTTTAACAAAACTACCTATTGTATTTGCAACATCTGTAATTCTAACTAATTTTTTTGATTTATCTATCGCCAAACCTGTTGTATTTCCTGATTGATCCTTTTCAATTGCTAAAAGTCTCACTATCACTGGTTGAATTTCTGTATGTCCTTCAACATCAATTATTGTTGCATCATTTCCATGAATTTCTAATCCTTGCATTCCTGTCTTTGTCCTGACTCCAAACAATTTGACTTTGGCATCTTGAGTAATTACTTTTGGAAGAATTGATTCATCTTTCCCCCAAAGAACTACATTTATCAAATTTTTATTTTTACCCTTAAGTCTAAACTTCAAAGCCTTTGATGGTTGACCTTTTGAATTTGTAAATTCAAGTAAACTCATTGCACTACCTAATGTTCCAGAAACAATTATGTCTCTTTGATCTTCTTTAGTGTCGTCAATATCGATAATTTTTGAATCAATTGAGGCAATATCGCTTTCTGATTGTGATGTTTCTATTGATGCACCAGAACCAATGTTTATTGTTGGTGCTCCTGTTAAATCTGATTTTACATATGCTTTGATAATTTTTATTAAATCTCCAGGTTTTAGTTCTTCAATCCCTGGAAGATTTGCTTTTTCATCCCAAAGTTTTACACTTGCAGTAGAATTATTATCATAAACTGTAATTGTTCTCAAGGAAAATGATGATCCATCCTTTTTTGTAAACTGTTTTGTGGGTGAAATATTCAAAACTCTACTTTCTAAAGTTACTTCTTTGGCACCAATATAGAGATCCTTTATTGCTACTTCCGCTTTTTGTGATTGTTCTAATGTTACTCCTAAATCTGCTGCAACTAAGAAAATTGCTCCCTGATCTGTCAAATACCCTGCACCAACTTTTTCTTTTTTCTCGTTTATTCGCTCTTCGATTACCGATCTAGATAATTCAGGAACTTTTTCCAATAATTTTGATATTAATTCTTCAAATTCTGACAATTATAACTACAACAAAGAGATTCTTAATAAAATTATCATTAAATACATTAGTGGTTTGTACAAATCTCAATTGTGTTATGTATTGAAACAAAAAACTTAAGAAAAAAATATGCTTCTACGGTTGCAGTTGATAGTATAGATCTTCAGATAGAATCTGGTCAAGTTTTTGGTTTTTTAGGACCAAATGGTGCGGGAAAATCAACTGTTATCAAACTCTTAACAACTCTCATTTCTCCTTCTAATGGCGAAATTTCTGTATTGGGAATAGATTCGAGTAAACATCCTCTTGAAATTAGAAAAAAAATTGGAGTCGTTTTACAACAACCTAGCTATGAACCAACTCTTTCAGCCGAAAAATCACTCGATAAATATGGTATGATGTGGAATATTGATAAAAAAACGCGAAAAAAACGAACTGAAGAATTACTATCTGCTTTTGGTTTAGAAGAAATCCGAAAAAAGAAAATGGAGGATCTATCAATAGGTCAACGTAGAAGAGTACAGGTAGCAAGAGAATTTATGCATAATATGGAATTACTATTCTTAGATGAACCTACAGTTGGTTTAGATCCTACTGCAAGAAGAAAATTATTAGACTTTCTAAGAGATCAAGTAAAAAAATCTGGATTAACAATTTTCTATACAACTCATGTTTTATCAGAAGCAGAATATCTTTGTGACAACATTGCAATCATAAATAATGGCAAAATAATGGCAGTTGATTCTCCATCTGAATTAAAAAATAGATTTGGTCATGAAAAAACTATTAAAATTCATATTTCTACAGTTTCTGAAGAACTAAAATTAAAATTATCTAAGATTCCAGAATGCCAAATTAAACTAGAACCTGAACCAACTGTTGTAATCACTTCTACAAAATCTGAAATTGTATTAATGAATATTTTAAAAATTTTAAATGAAACTGAGACTAAAATAAACGATTTATCAGCAATTCCAACAAATCTAGAAGAAATATTTCTCAAAGTGGTGGGTGATTCAAATTAATCCGATAATTAGATTAGTAAATAGAAATCTAACAATTTCTATTAATCCTGGATTTATAATTTGGCAAATACTTTTTCCATTAATCTATATTTTCATAGCAGGTTTTGCTTACACTTCGTTAATTGATAGTGTTCCATTTGGAGGAAAAAATCTTGATTATCCAGCATTTCTTGCGTCTGGCATGATTGGTTTTAACATTATGAATAGTACATTAATTTCTGGAATAATTATTTGGAATGATAGACGTCATGGTATGTTTGAACAAATCATGTCTGGTCCATTCACCAGAACTCATTACATACTAAGTAACATTGTAACAATTGGAATTATTGGATTATTTAGTGCTGCATTAATCACAGCAGTTGGCTATCCTGTATTTTTTGACTCTGTTGAATTTAGTATTGTGACTATTCCGCTAATAATTTTTGGTTCTGTAGTTGGTGCAATATTATTTGGTTCAATTGCATCAATAATTTCTACAAAACTACGTTCTAGTGAAGGATTTAACGTAATAATTAACACTGTATTTCTTTTTTGTGCATTTGCAAGTACAGCATTTTATCCTGTTCAAGGTGCACCACAACCATTAGCAACTATATTTTATCTAAATCCATTATCTTACTTGGTGGATGTTATACGAGCAGGAATTTTTGGTCAAGTTACGGATTTTGTAATTACTGAAATGCTAATTTTAGTTGCCTTGGCAGCAATTCTATTTGTCATTGCCACAAAATTACTAACAAAGTTAGATTTTTAAAAAAAGTATAGCCCAGCCCGGACTCGAACCGAGGTCAAAGGCTCCAAGGGCCCCTATGCTTGCCGCTACACTACTGGGCTTCTGAATAAAAAACAATTTACCCCTATAATATTATTTTATAATGTCCTGATTGTTTTTAAAAGAATTTGATATGGATCCTCGAATGACATAACTAATTTTCTAGCATTTTCTTTTCTTTTCTTTATAATCTGGGGGTTATTCAATGACTGATAAATTTCTCTAGAAATTCTATCTGGATTCTCACTTCTAACAATTATTCTCTTTTTAACCAAAAAATCTTCAATTCTGTTTGGTATTGCGTTAAATGAAACAGTTGGAATTCCCAATAATCCTGATTCAGCAGTCATTGTCCCTCCTGAACCAATAAAACAATCTACGTTGTTTAACAATTCTTTACCGCTAACTGGTTTTGATAAAAGACAAATACTTACACCAAAAATTTTCTTTAATTTAATAGTCTGTTCTTTATATCTGGATAATACAATTTTTTGTTCATCAGGAAATTTTTCTATAATTTTCTTAATAATTTTTACAGTTTTACTCTTTTTTGTAATATATGCAGCCTCTGATTCTTCAGGACGAATAAGAATCATCTTTCTAAGATTTGATTTTTTTTGTTTATTTTTTTTATAATTTTTAATAATTACAGCAGCATCAATTGTTCTATAGTTTATAATATTTTTATAATCTATCCCAAATCCTTCAAAGTCTTTCTTTGGAATAATCCATGGTGTCAACAATTTTGTAGCATAAGGGAGTGCTAATCTCATTACTGCGTTAGCATGAGGGGAATCAGAGAATGCAATATGTGGAATCCCTAATCCAAATGCAACTCTTGATGCTTCTGGAGAACAAAAACTAATTAGTAAATCTGGGTCATTTTTTTCAATTTTCTTTGTTAATAATTTGCTTCTATCTAAGCTTGCCAATAATTTATTTACATTATTTTTTCCTCCATGTTTTCCAATTATAATTGGATTAATCGAACCAAATTTTCTAATACCGTTAACTTGTTCATATTTTCTAGATGTGCAAAGAATTTTGTGTTGTTTTTGAAGTTTTTGAATAAAATATTCAAAAAACAAGTATTGTTTTGGTGTAAGAATATCAAACCAGATCTTCAAGTATTAAAACTTCATAGATAACTGCAATAAGTATTTCTTAGTCTTGATATTATAGTCCTTAATGGCAACAAAAGTTGTAGTTTATGGGCTAAGCACTGAAGGTTATTCTATTGCATGTCAAATTGCTCTTAACGGTGGTGATGTTCAAATAATTGATGAATCTACTCCTTCTGCTATATCAATCAAACAAGATATTGCAAAGTCATATCCCTCTGTCCAAGCACTAAAAGATGATGAACCATTACTTGCCATGACATCAATTGATGCTGCAATATCTAAAGCACAAGTACTAATTTTTGCACCAAGAATACGAAAAACTGGACAAGACATCAAAATCGAAATAAATTCTAAATTCAAAGATGCAGTTTCAAATATCAAAAAAGGTTGTATGGTTATTTATGGGCTAGGTACTGGTTTTGGTGGAAATTCTGAGAATATTTCATTATTAGAACATGTCACGGGATTGAAAGTAGATAAAAATATCTCATATTTTTACTATCCATTATCTAACGAAATTACTCAAAAAGCATACATTGGTTCATCAAATGGAAAAGAAAATGAAATTCTGAAAAAATTACTTTCTAGTGATAAAACATTTAATTTTCTAACATTAAGTTCATCAGAATATTTTCACGCTATAGATATCTTGAAGCAATTTTCTAGTCAAACAAGCATTCTTGAAGTTTGCAAATTTGCTAAAGATTCTGCAACTAAATCAGATTTGAATTCTGAAAGACTAGGAGAAATTTTTCTTGACGACATAATTGAAGGTCTATTTGATTTAAGATCTTTAAGTAGTTCATTCGAAGGTGCAAGTAGTTTGATGTATCTGATTAATGGAAGCATGAAAGGAATTGATGGATACATTAAACGATTGATTGATGAAACTAGATTAATTTTAAAGAAAAATGAATTAAAGGCAAGCAGAACAAAAATTCTACTTTTATGGACTCTGGACCAACATGAAATGAAAGGAGAAAAAATTGAAAAACTCCAAGAATTAGAAACTAAGCTTAAAGATTACATAGGTGATGTTGAATCAATCAGTCAACCCACTGATATTTTCCAAAATGATAAAACTACAATTGTAGTTGTTTGTTCAAGGAATGATTTTGATTATATGATGAAACACAACAAAGATGATGAACTAATAATACTCAAAGCCAATCCCCTATGCCAACTAATACCACAAAAATAATATTATCATAAATTGATGAAAAATTATGTCAGAAGATAAAAACACAGAAGAAATAATTGAGAAATCAGAAGAATCACATAAAAAAGTAGAAACTCCTATTGAAGATCTTGAGAAGAAAATTGAAACTCTTGAAAAAGAAAATGATGATTTTAAAAACAAATGGATGCGCTCAAATGCTGACTATCAAAACCTACAGAAGCAATCAATTCAAAGTGTTTCTCAAGAAATCTTAAAGAACAAACTCAATCTTTTGTCAGAATTTATGACAATTTATGAAGATTTTATACGAGCTGAAAATTCATTATCAAAAAATAATGTTGATACAAGTGGTATTGAAGTAATAAGAAAAAATATGGAAAAAATTTTCTCTGAAAATAATATAACGCCAATAGATGATATCGTTGGTAAACCATTTGATCCACAAATCCATGACGCAGTTTCTGTGATAGAAGACGATTCAGTAGACGATGGTACTATCATTCAAGAAGTTGCAAAAGGCTATTATGCTGAGAAACGTATTTTAAAACCATCTAAGGTAATTGTTTCGAAGAAAAAAAGTGAGAAACAAAAATGACTGAAAAAATAATTGGAATTGATTTAGGAACAAGAAACTCTGCGGCTTCTGTTATGCAAGGAGGAAAACCAACTATTATCCCTGCATCTGAAGGCATGACTGTATCTGGTAAGGCATTTCCATCTGTAGTGGCAATGGGTAAAGATGGTCATCTTATAGTTGGTGCATCAGCAGAAAAGCAAGCAATAGTAAATCCTGAAAATACAATTCGTGAGGCAAAGCGTAAGATGGGTGAAGATTTTCTATTTAAAATGGCAGGCAAAGAGTACAAGCCTCAACAAATATCTGCATTTATACTACAAAAAATCAAACGTGACTCTGAGGCATTTATTGGTGAAAAAATCAATAAAGCAGTAATTACAGTTCCTGCATATTTCAATGACAATCAAAGACAAGCAACAAAAGATGCTGGAACAATTGCTGGATTAGACGTTGTTAGAATAATTAACGAACCAACTGCTGCATCCCTTGCATTTGGATTGGATAAAAGCAAAGAGGACATGAAAATTCTTGTCTTTGATTTAGGCGGAGGTACACTTGATGTGACTATAATGGAAATGGGAGGTGGTGTGTTTGAGGTGATGAGTACATCTGGTGATACCAAACTAGGCGGTGCAGATATGGATGTAATAATAACAGATTATGTCATTGATGAATTTAGGAAAAAAGAAGGAATTGATCTATCTAGTGATCCACAAGCAAAAGAAAGAGTAAGAGATGCCTCAGAGAAAGCAAAAATTGAATTATCAACTGTTATGGAAACTGAAGTAAATCTTCCATTCATTGCTCAAGATCCATCTGGTGCAAAAAATCTTGAAGTAAAAATTACAAGAGCGAAATTAGAGGATTTAGTTAATTCTATTGTTCAAAGATGTAAACCATCAATTGACAAAGCAATAGAAGATGCAAAACTTTCCACATCTGACATCACAAAAATTGTTCTAGTTGGTGGTCCAACAAGAATGCCAATTGTTAAAAAATTCGTTAGTGATACTATTGGAAAAGATGCTGAATCTGGTATTGATCCGATGGAAGCTGTTGCATTTGGCGCTGCAGTTCAGGCAGGAATTATTGCTGGTGATGTAGAAAGTGATATTGTTTTACTTGATGTTACACCATTAACTTTAGGTATTGAAACATTGGGTGGTGTTAGAGAACCAATTATTGAAAGAAATACTACAATTCCAACCTCAAAAGATAAAACGTTCACAACTGCTGCAGATAGTCAAACTGCAGTTACTATCAATGTTGTTCAAGGTGAAAGACCAATGGTTGCAGATAATGTGTCATTAGGCACCTTTAATCTAACTGATATTCCGCCTGCACCAAGAGGTGTACCTCAAATTAATGTTAAATTTGACATTGATGCAAACGGTATCTTGAATGTAACTGCAAAAGATATGGGAACTGGAAAAGATCAAAAAATTACAATTCAATCTACTACATCAATGTCAGATGATGAAATCAAAAAAATGCAAGAAGATGCTGAAGGTCATGCTGAAGAGGATAAAAAGAAGAAAGAATCAGTTGATATCAAAAATGAGGCTGAAAGTTTCATTTACACTACTGAAAAATTAGTTAATCAAGATCTTAAAGATAAAATCTCACAAGAAAAAGGAATCCAAATCACTGATGCAATTAAAGAACTAAAAGATGTATTATCACAAGATATTGAACAAATCAAACCAAAACTTGAAGCATTAAAAGCAATAGTAAATGAAGTAACAACTGAATTATACAAAAATGCATCACCTCCACCAGGTGAACAGTCTGGAGAACAACAATCTTATGCTAATGAAGAGAAATCTGACTCTAACGAACAAAAATCAGATTCAAATTCTGAACAAAAATCAGAAAACAATTCAAATTAGTTAATTAATCGTTGATTAAGCAGATTAATCATGAGTGCAAAACGCGATTATTATGAAGTTTTAGGAGTTACAAAATCTTCTAATCCTGATGAAATCAAGTCTCAATACAGAAAATTAGCACTAAAATTTCATCCTGACAGAAACAAGTCTCCAGATGCACAAGAACATTTCAAAGAAATTTCTGAAGCATACGCAGTTCTTTCAGATTCGTCAAAACGTGATCTATATGACAAACATGGACACGAAGGTGTAGATGGTAGATATTCTACTGAAGACATCTTTAGAGGTGCCGGTGGAAATTTCAATGATGTTTTTAATGACTTGTTTGGTGGTCAGGGAAGACGTGGAGGCGGCGGATTCGGATCTGTTTTTGAAAACCTATTTGGTGGTCGTGGCAGCGGTTTTGGTCGTTCTCGTGGAAATGATCTTTTACACGAATGTTATATTACTTTAGAAGATGTATTACATGGAAAACACATTGAACTTGATATTGAAAAATTTGTAGATTGTCCTGATTGTGATGGTACGGGATGCAAACCTGGTAGTTCAAAATCAACCTGTAAAGACTGTAATGGCAATGGTCAAGTAAGAGTCAGAAAAAATATGGGAGGATTTCTCTTAGAAACTGTTCAATCATGTAGAAAATGTCAAGGAATGGGGGAAATAGTTGATGATCCATGTAAAAAATGCCAAAGAGGAAAAGTAAAAGGAACAAAACATCTCCCATTTAATCTTCCATCAGGAATTGACAATGGTGATTATGTTATCCAAGGAGAAGGTGAATCAGTTCCAGATGGTGATGATGGTGATCTAATAGTTCGCGTACGAGTTGAACCTCACAAATTGTATAGACGTGATGGTATAGATCTTTACTGTGATGCAAGAATCTCAATGATTGATGCCACTTTAGGTACTGAAATTGATGTAAAAACACTTGAAAAAACACAAAATTTGAAAATAGAATCTGGAACACAGCCAAATTCGATCATAAAAATTAAATCTCAAGGACTACCTAGTCAAAACTCTAACCGACGTGGGGACCTCTTTGTACATTTGGTGGTAGAAATACCAAAAAAATTATCAAAACAACAAAAATCTCTATTAGATGAATTTCAAAACTCAGATTAGTCGTTTTTTGATAATCTAATTGTTAGATTATGACCTTGCTTAATCTCTTGTTCATATAGTTTTTTAACAATTTCTCCGATTTTTTGTTCACTAAAATATTCTTGATTATATCTACCAAGAATTTCTTTATCCTTATCTAAAACGACTTCCCAAAATGGCATAAATCTGCATAATTTTTCTCTCATTTCAATATTTTGTCAATAATGAACTTATTCTAGAAATTCAAAATTTTCATG
>JABHJJ010000046.1 GCA_018691945.1 Candidatus Nitrosopelagicus sp.
CTTGTGTTCTGTAGCGCATGTGATTAAATGATTTCCTCTGTCTGCATACTTTTGCATCGTGCCAAGTAACGCAATGTTGTCTGATTCTGTAGCACCTGATGTAAATACAATCTCGTCATGTCTTGCACCAACTGCATTTGCAATTTTTTCTCTTGCGTCTTCTACTGCAACTGATGCGTCATATCCAAACGGATGGTCCAAGCTTGATGCGTTTCCAAACTTTTCTGTAAAGTATGGCATCATTTCATCTAGGACTCTTGTGTCTAAGGGAGTTGTTGCATGATGGTCCAAATAAATTGGAAATTTAATTTCGCTCATTTTCTTTCTTGCTTTATTATATCAATAAAGTCAGTTAGCTCTTGAATTCTTGGAAACAGTATTGCAGCACCTCTGTTCAAATGTGCCCTGGTCATTTTATGTAAATACAGTTCAGAATCCAAGTTGTCTTTTTTTAGTCTATCAAGCATTAATGCCATGTAAATATTTTCATGTTCTCCAAACAAAACACTTGGAAGTATCTCCATTCCTTTTTCATCAAACTCGTCAGGATTTGGAATTGATTGGTCCTTTAGGGACAAGCAAAATGCATATCTTGCTAAAATATTGATATTCAATTCAGTTCTACTTTTTAGCATACTAAACAAGCTCTGAGTTCTGGAACTGAACTTGTACCGGCTAAACTGCAATTATTCGCTCTCCCTTTTCGTTCCAGAAATAGCCCAAGTGCTGCCTTGTCTTGCCCTTGCCAGGAAGGTATTCCATTGCATATGAGCGTGATAGGTATGGAAGCAATTGCTGATAGTAGTCTTGACTGATTTCAGAGTCTGTAGAGAAGATCACCACCTGGTGGGAGGCATATGGGAAGAACTTCTCAATCATGTTGTCTCTGTGGCTTACGTCCAGACGGGCAAGGGGCGTATCAATCATGAAAGGAAGTGGTTTTCCCGAAGTTTTGGCCAATGCCAGCAGCACTCCTGTTGCAAACATCTGCTGTTCGCCTTTGGACAGCAAGTCCTTTGGAATTGCATTCTCGTCCTTGTCGTACAGTGTAATCTCAAATGATTCCTTGTCAATTGTAATTTTTGTAATTAAATTTTCTTTGTGTAATAGTCTTTGCAGTTCCTCCAAAAGATAGACCTCAAGAAGCTGCAGTTTTTTCTCCTTGAGTTTTAAGATATATTCGTCAAGTACTTTCTGAACTTTGGTTGCAAGCTGTGCTTGTATTCCGGCATTTTTGTCCTTGTACTGGTCTGCAACAATGTTTCTAATTTTGGAGTTTATCATTTTAAGATAGGTATTTTGTGTTGTGATCTTTTTTTCGATGCTACTGATCTTAGTTTTTGAGTCAGCTTGATTTTCATTTAAAATTTTTAATTTGGACATTAATGGAGCAATTTCATCATCGTTAGGGGCATTAGATAATGCAGTTTCAATTTGATTTAGTTTGTCTGAAATTGCATCAAATTGCTTTGAATCTTTATCTAATTTGGAAATATCCAAAGTCAAATTCTCTAATAAATTTAAAATGTTTGTAGACTCGAAAAGTGAAAAATTAAACAAGTTTTTCATATCTTTTGTTAAAGATTTTTTAGAATCAAAAACTTTGATAATTTTTGAATTTAATGAATCCTTAATTTTAGATTCATCTGCAACTCCTTTCCACAATGTTTTTTGATCTAATACTGCAAGTATTTGGTTTAATTTCTCATCCAAAATTTCTTTTTCAAACTGTTTTTTTGTAATCTCGGAATCTTTTTTAATTTGAGTTTCCAGTGATTTGATTTGTTTTGGAATTAAACAGAATGGCATTTCACCTGAAAGTAATGATTTTAGTTCATTTGTTAAATATGTCTTAGTAGTTTGCAAGGATGTTTGTTCTACACGTAAATCTTCTCGTTTAGAAGCAAATCCACCACCAATTTTAGATATTTTGGCCTCAATTTCATTAATTCCAAGTATAGGTTTGCCACTATCATCAAATTTGCCATCTGCTATTTCTCCTAGTGTAGTTTTCTCTTCTCGTAAAAGAGTATCTAGCCCTTTCCTCATTACTTTGCCCTCACTATCCTTAAGATCATTTAACTCATCAACAATTTCTTGTTTTTCTTGTATTAGTGAATCATATTGAGCATTGATAGAATTTGAATTACCCTTCATATTTCTCATAATGTGAGTTCTCAGATCAGAATGTAATTGCTCTACAATATCCAATCCCAATAAAGAATCAAATGACGATTTTATCTCAATTTCCTCATTGTCATCTTCAGTCATTTTTACAATTTTTTCACCATCAAAGAAAAATAATTTTGCAATTCCTTTTGGAATTAGTTCTTCAATGAATGACTGCCATTGAGATTCCTCAACGGAATCAAGCCGTTTGTTATTTTTCTTTATTTTTAATTGCTCAGTTAATCTTCCGTCATCATTATACCATGTTCTATCTACAGTATAATCATCAACTATGCCATTATGATAAAATTTGAAATCAATTACAATTGATGTGGAATCAGCAGCAGCTGTAGTTCCTAAATATCTGTGAACCTTGTTTCCCAAGAATTTTTCATACTCCTTGCGGGTTGTTTTCTTGTCAAAATATGATTGACCATAAAATCCAACAAGTATAGATTCAAACAATGTGGTTTTACCAGCACCATTTGTACCCCCAATCAGGATGACAGGTTTGTCTGGAGTTGTAGTTAAATCAAATTCAACTTTGTCTCGGTACACACCATAGTTTTTTAGAGTTACTTTGGTTAGATGCATTATTCAATTTCCCTTGA
>JABHJJ010000047.1 GCA_018691945.1 Candidatus Nitrosopelagicus sp.
CTCAATTAGAAATTCAATTCCTCCATTTGCATACTCTTCGCAAATAATTCTCAGATCCTTTGGATTTTGTAAAATTTCTAATCCGACACTCTCGTCTGAGAATGCAACTCCCAGCATTGAAACTATGTGACTTTCCTTTATGAAATCCACCGGGATGGATTTTGATGGTTTGACAACTTGTTTTCTTGCTTCTTTAAATTTCCCTATTGCCATCGCGCATACAAAAATATCCCACAGTGTTTTTTTATAAAATATTGAGCCAATGTCATTTGTAGCTGATTCGGGTTTATCTACAGAATAAAACGAAACTACTTCTTCGTTATTTCTATCATAGGAAAAATGCGGTTCCCAATCATAGGTTAATTTTCTTGTTTTATGTAGAGACATTATGTGTGAATCCTCACAACATTTGTGTCTCTGTATTTCTGACCGTCTATTTCTGCAAGGACAGACTCTGCTAGATTGTATTCTGCACCTAGCAAATCGTTTTCTTTTAACACCATTCTTGCAGAATCTATCTCTTCACTATATTCATCCTCCTCTATTTTGCCTCTGTACTCTGTATTGGTACAGAAAAATGTTATTTGTGTCGAACCCAACTTTGTAGGCAAATCTACACATGCCAATAATTTTGACTCTTGAGAGATGTTGTGAAATGGTGAATCAATCATCATAAAATAATTTTTTTTCATTACCGAGCGAATTCCTGAAATGTATGCCAAACCTAGTGAGTGGGCTTGTCCCTGTGACGGGGTCTTTTCCTTATCTTTTGCTCTTAGTGTGCGAATTGCAAAACTCTCATCGTCTATTTCAACTCCGTAAAATTCCTCCCTTTGTGGTGCAATTTCCAAGAAATATTCCTGTGTGGTTTTTTCAACCTTGTCTTTAAATTCCTTGAACAGTGTTTCAGATGATTTTTTTAAGATCTTTTCAGCATAATCTGCTAAGCTGATTTTATTTTTAGCAAAAGTATCTTTAACTTCTATTTTTTTGAATTTGGCATATTCGATATTTGATGTTTTTAATTTTGACTTGTATACATTTAACTTTAAATCATTGCCTGAAATTTTTGTCTTGTGAGTATCGTTCTCTTATTCTAGCTTGTGTCTTCTTGCTTGTTTTACCGTGTTCTTATCGTGAATGTTTGGATCATAGTCTTCTTTTGCTTTTTTATTCTCACTGATTAGATCTGAACGAGTAGTTCTGTATTTGGCCAAGTTTGTTTTAAAACCATCATATTCATTTTTTCTCAATGGTGAATTCTGTTCGTCTGTATCATCAAGAATATTTTCGATGGAGCCTCTGATTTTTCCAATCTCAGTACCCATTGCAGCCTCGTACACTTTTTGAATCGCCTTTGCTATTTTCTCTCTGTTGTCTTCCTCATGTTCACCTAACGGTCTTTCACAAACACACATTTTGTCATCCAATAAACTCTGTAATGCTTCCTTTGTAAAACGTGATGGAATTAATCCCTGCTCCGTCCACTTTTCAAACCTTTGATTAACTTTAACAAATGATTTACGAAGATAATAATTAGTTAAATTTTCAAAAATTGTTCTAGTCATATCATGTTTTGTATTATCCACCTTATCCCCTAACTCTTTAATCTCTTTATCGCGATTTTTTATCTCTACTTCTCTTTTACTTATTGCATCGTCGTCATTTTTGATAAGGAATGTGGTGATTTCTTTAATTTCCTTGTTATTTGCATCGTATTTTTCTTGATATTTTTTATTTTCTTTTTCTTTTCCATCTATTGCTATTTCTAATCGCTCAATTTCACTTCCAAGGCTTTTGAATTCTGCTTTTTGAGAAACATTGCTGTTTGTAGTCTTTCTGTTTTCCTTTTCAATATTTTTTATTGCAGAATTTATCAGAGGTAAACCTGTAATAGTTTCAATTCCTTTTTTTACAAGCTTGTCTTCATTCTGTTCTTCAAACTGCCGTAATAATTCTGCATCAAATAATACATAGGATGATAAAATTTCTGGAAATATTACTTCCAATCTGTCCTTAATTCCGGCAATTGATTGAATTCTTACCAATTCGTTTGTGTCTATGTCTCTAAACCCAAAAGTAGCCTTGGTTTCTGTCTGTATGGATGAGGGGATTACAGCTTGGATGTCTTCATTCCATTCTTCATTCTCGTTGGAATTAATTTTTTTGAATACAATCTCACGTTCAATCTCAAAAACAATTGTATCATTTTCATCAACCATTATAATTTTGACAAACATGTTTTCTTCTTCACCTACTTTCAAATTGTCTAGTGCATAGCTGTGTACCAGACCTTCTGATGTCTCTTTCTTTTGTTTTACATCGTTTTTTTCTTTTCCATAAATGCACCAGTGTATGCCGTTAAGCAGAGAGGTCTTGCCTCTGCCGCTAATTCCGTGTATCACTGTGACTGGTTTCTTTGAATCAGTACTGATCTCAATTGGTGGTTTTTCGCCATAATATGTTCGATAGTTTTTTAGCGTAATATTTGAAATTTTTAAGCTAGATAGAGAGCTCATTTTATTTTTCCTCCACAAAATCTATGATTGATTTTTCTTGGGAGTAATGTTCTAGTAGTACTTTGTAATGATCTGAAACATCTTTTTGTGTATACTGTTGAGTTTCTTGTTTCACCTCCTCCTCCATAACTTTCTCAAAAAATTCTATCAATGAAACTGGTGGATTGTCTCCCAGGAGAGAAATAATTTTCTCTCTTATTTGTGGATTGATCCCTTGCATAAGATTGATTCTTGTATTAGATTAAAAGTATTTTTAATTCTTTTTAAAAATATGTGTGTATTACAATGTATTTTTTTATTTAATTTAACCTAATAAACTAGCATAGCAAGTTAAATTATGGGTAGTAACTATCACGATGATATTATTCCCGCAGATTCGTTCAAGGAAAAATTAAGAAAAATTCCTAACTGTGTTAGACTTCGACTAAATGAGCCTGGACAATCTGCCAATGAATTGACACGTACACCTGGCGATGAGAAACAAACAGAGTACAAAGATCATCCCATCTGGCATTGCAAACCTGATTTAGATGCTTATGTTAAAAACAAAATCGGGTTTACTGATGAGGAAGTTGAAAGAAAGCATCCTTCTGGCGCTAATATCTTTTATCAGGATGTTGCACATGAAATTACCAAATTACGAAATAGTAACACAATAGTTGACTGGAGTTCTGATGTACGTACTGGAGTATGGAGAATGCGATTTTCTGATAACATTTCCTCTACACCAAAAACTTCTGTCAATATGTCTTCTCAAAAAAATTATTTTATAATTACACAAAACCCTCAATCAGATTATGATGATATACCTGGAATACAATATGCTTATGACAGTTGGAAAAAATACTCAACAGAGTTTGTAGAAGGAACCAAGTTTATTGTTTTATCCAATATAGATAAAATTGATTACTTTGTTGGTTACGGAACTGTTGATAAAATCACTAGTACTCCTACAGTGGTTAATGGTAGAAATCAAATAAAACAAGTTGCATTATTCAAAGACTACGTAAAATTTCCAGTTAGTATTGTTCGAACTAATGATGTAAGACAAAAAATGTCTAGTATTGCATATCCTAATTCAGACAAACCTAATATTCCTCCAAGCATGTTGCCAATACCAAAAAAATTTTATGATGAAATTATTCATGGCAGTGTTGCACCAACACGAGATTACAATTCAGAACTTCCAATGCTTTCTACACCCGATATCGAAGAAGGATATGATTTAATTTCACAAGAACTACTGATTTCAAAAGACAAAATCATTGAAATTATAACTGCTCTTCTAAGTGGCCGTCATGTGTTACTTGCAGGACCGATTGGAACGGGTAAAACAAGACTGGCTGCACTGATTCCTGAAATATTTTGGAAAAGATGGGGCGGATATGCC
>JABHJJ010000005.1 GCA_018691945.1 Candidatus Nitrosopelagicus sp.
GAGGATTCTTTGAAAATAGCTATAACATCATAACTGTTGAAAATGGGGAAATCCAAGTTGATCTTAAAGTTGTAGGTGGAAAAAGAACTCCTCTTCAAAATATTACAAAAAATTATGCTAGGTTTGAAGATGAATAACTTTTCTTAAATTATTCATTTCATCACATTTCCAAGTTATACTAATTAACCAACGAAATTCAATCAGTTTGAGCGGGGGTCGCCTAGCCCGGTATGGCGTGAGATTGCTAATTTCATGTTCGCAAGAACTCGTGGGTTCAAATCCCTCTCCCCGCGCCAGCTTTAATATTGACTAAATCATGATATTATTTAGAAACAAAATGGGACGTAGAAAAAGTCAAAAAATAGTCAAAACAGGTCCAAAAAATGTCACAACTGGCATGTGCCCTTTATGTCAAACCATTGGACGAATTTTCATTATCGGTAATGTTGGTGAAGAAAGAGCTAAATGTCCTGCATGTAATCAAGAATTTGATTTATAGTTAGGTCAAGCACAACCATACCTTTTTAAAGAATTTTTCTAATATGAGAATATGAGTTCAAAGGAAGGCGAAGGAACAGTCTATGATAGAATCGAGAAACTTGAAGATGAAATTGCAACTTTAAGAAATGAAATTGATGTAATTAAAAATGCCTTTAGAAATGAACTAGCAAGACATGAAGTAAAAATGATCAAAAAAGGTCATGATGTCTCATCAATTATTGACTAATCTTATCTCTCATTTCTTTTATCAACTCTAAAACAAAATCCACATCTTCTGCATTAGGTTCCATCTCCAAATATTTGTTAAGAAATTTAATTGCATTTTCATAATTTTGTAATTTTTCCTCCAAAATTCCCAAATCTCTAATCTCATCCGGTGAATTTGGCACCATTCGTAAAATCATTTGATTACATGTTATTGCCATTTCATACGCAAATGAATCTGTGTAAGAATTTTTCAAATTTCTTAACATTCGAATAATTATTTTTTCATTAGAAATCTCATTCAAATAATCAGCATCAAATTCGGCGGAATCTCCATAATTCTGATACAAAATTTCCTGCAGATCTTCTAATTCTAACAATCGACCTCTGTTAAAAGGGTCTAAAATCATCTCTTCTTCATATTTGACAATAACGTGGCTTGGAAAGCCTACTATCTTAAGGTCTAATCCTGCATATTTTGCAATCTCTGTGTATACTATACATAGTGTAATTGGTATTCCTGATCTTTTTTCTAAAATATAATTAAGAAAATTATTTTTTGGATTATAGTAATCATCCAAGTCTCCTTGAAACTCTTCAACATCAAATAGAAATTCATTGAGTAGTGAAATCGTATATGTGGGATTCTTTGATTCTGTAATTCTATTTCTGAAATTCACTCCTATTTCTTTGATCTTCTCTATTTCCATTGATATGTCCAGATCTGGATATTCCAAAATCTGTGCTAATTTTAGACATTTCTCAATTAAATTATAATTTACATTATTAACAAAAGAATTCCATTCTGAAATAAGTGAAATATCTTTCTCATTCATTACCTGTGTAATGAACCCAATGATAAATCCCTTTTCAAATATAATTCTGGATCTTTTACTTCTTTGGTACCGGGTGGGTTATCAATCAAGAATCTAAATGCATCTTTTCCAAATTTTTCATAAACCTTTTCTGTTAATTCTTTTCCCATATTTTTTCTAACTTTGTATGATGAAAAATCAGTACCCATGAATGTTGTTAAATAATTCTTGAAATCGTTATCATCTTGTAGAATATTTTGCACTGCAAATTCTGCCATACCTTCCATCGTAGAAAATGCAGCATGATGTGTTTGAATTGGTAATAACCATCTCTTGTAAATATCAGGTAATTCGGGAACAATTTCTGAAATTTTAGGATCAATTTCAACATGAGAATAGGTCATTACGTCTGGTCCTAACACATTGACTACAAAATTATCTGGATTTAGCATAAAAAACAGATTTGCTCTTTTGGCAATTGGAAAGTCATCTGGAACTGTTTGCAACTGTAAATAATCATATAGGTTATTTGCAGCATTATCTCCCAAATTAAGAATTATTTTAGCTAATTCTTCATTAATTGAATTAACATTTGTAGCCGCATTTTTGTTTTCATTCTGTAAATTATCTTGTGTAGAATGTACTATCTCTTCAACCATTGTCATCTTGAGTGCGCCCCTGTAACCTGATTCAACTTGCTCTTTACGTGAGTCATACGGCTGTCCTTGTTTATACAGAATGATTTTTGGGTAATTTGATAGAATAAACTTGTTAAGATACACACAAGAATCTAAATAATCTCCATATGTGGTTGAAATTTTTGAAATGTAAGATTTTGCATACGTAGAATATACCAAAAACTTCTCCAAATCTTTTTCAATTAATTCTGCAATGCCATTAATATCTAAATCTGAAACAGCTGAAAATAATTCATCAACAAAACTCCTTGATTGTTTAGTTGCAAACACTTTCCTACCTTTTAATAATTTGAATTCTTTTAATCCTGGATATTCAACTCTCAGGTCTGGTTTTACTGTGTATCCTGTAAACTCTTCAATTCTTTTGGAAATATCTGTAAATATGTCCTTAGAAAATGATTCTAATTCTGTGAATTGATTAGGAAACTCTGAATCTTCACTAATTTTTTCTGATAATTCCGCAATCTCTTTTTCTTCATTAATTTCAACTGAAATTTGATCCAAAAGTGCTTCCGCAAATTCCTTGAATTCTGCCATAAAAAAAACAAAATGAAAACTAATTTAATGCTATCTTAAAATTTCAATTCTGTTACGTCTTAACCCAAAATAGATATTCATCAACCTTTGTTTTCTATTATTGAATAAAAAAAATTCCCAATTCATATTTTGCATTAAATGTAAAGGAAATTTAACTCTAGAAATCTTAGATGAAACACATGAAATCAATGAAGGATTCTTCATATGTAATCACTGTCATTTAAAATTCCCAATTATCTCCAAAATTCCTATTTTAATAGAAAATTTATCTCAATTTCTTACAAATCGTTCATCTTTAGGTGGTTTATTTCTTCAACAATCCTGTACAAAAATTATGAAGACATTCATTAAAAATATCATGTCAAAAATTCAAAAATCTGAAAATGATTCTTTTCAAATCGAAAAGCGTTGGACTGATATTTATCTACAAAACAAAAACTCATCTTTTTATAAAAATATAAAATCACACATCACCAAAATGCCTCCAAAAAATTTTGTTATAGAATATGGTTCTTCTATCGGAATAATATCGAATACAATTGCGTCGAAGCACACTCATGTTTTTGGAATTGATACATCTTTTTCTGCCTTACTTGAAGCTAAAAAAAAATCTCCAAATAATTGTGAATATCTTTTAGCCGATATACTTCAACATCCGTTAGGTAAGAAAAAATTTGATTTGATTATTGCATTAAATATATTGGAGATAGTTGAACCATCTCTTTTACTGAAAATTATCTCCAACCAAATATCTAATGGATTTATTTTTTTATCTGATCCTTATGATTATGAACGAGGAAAAAATTCTGTAAAAAATCCTCTTGATGAGAATCAAATTCGTGAAATCCTTTATCAAAATGGATTCCAAATTAGCAAAACTACAAAAACACCATCAAAAATAAATTGGAATCTAAAAATAAATGAAAGAACTCAACTAAACTACAAGGTAGATATTATCATTGCTAGAAAATCCTCATAAAATCTAACATGCAGTCACCGGGATTTGAACCCGGGTCACTAACTTGGCAAGCTAGAATAATAACCAAACTATACTATGACTGCTCAAACGTTTAAAAAAAAGTTGCATATTAAAGCCTAATGATCCAATATCAATTTTTTAATTCATCCAGTATGTTAACACTACATGGATGAACAAATCATAAAAATTCTTGAAAAAAAAATAGGTGAAATAAAAAATGAAGATAATAAAACTAATCAAATTATAGACAAATTCTCAAATTTTGATTCTATCTCGTTTTCTTCAGGAATGATGATTGGGCGTCTGTTTAATTCATTTTATTATCAACATCGAAGAATTCTAAAACGAAGTCCTAACGATATGGAATTTGATGAATTTCTTGAATTCATAAAAAGTAAACTAGGATAAATTTTCTAATTTTTTATTCTCAAAGAAGCTTATTGATGGGGTGCCTGGTAGCTTGACACAAGCTTTTCGTAATGCACTTTTTGCTGCTTCAAGATGTTCTTTATCTACGTTCATTTCCATTATGACTTGTCCTTGTCTTGCTCTTACTGCAAGACTATTTGCTTTTCCAAAAGAACGTCTCATACCTTCTGAAAGTCTATCAGCCCCTGCTGCTGCAATAGTCTTATTCTCTCTGAGTCTGACATGTGGATAAACTCTTAGACGTGAATTATATCCTGTTTCTCCAGTAGTTTTTTCTAGGGTTTTGTTTGCAGCAAGTCTAGTTGATTCAAGAGCCATATGTCTAATTTGGACTTTCTCATTAATTTTCAATTGTACACAATATTCGAATTGTCTTTTCTTATTTCCGCTGTTAAATTTTGCAATTTTGATCTGAGGTTTGCCTTTGATATGCCTTGTGTTGGCATAAGGCTGTCCATTTCCTTTTCTATAACATGCACCATGCATATCAATGAAAATTTAACAACCCTATTTTAACGATTAGCATGAGAAGTCCAGATTTTGTATAATTTTCAGTCAATTATGTAGAATTATTATATTGTAATACTTCTAAATGAGGTATGTCATTTGACTTTGAAACAAAGATCTCAGCAAAATTGATAAATGAAAAAATAATTGTCATTAATCCAAAAATGCAGAATATTCTCACAGAACGAGGATTTGGAGAATCTGAAAAAGATACTCTGGTTTTAGACTCATTTGAGGCACTGTATCTTTTGTATAACAATAAACTTGAATTAAAAAAAGTAAACAAGACTATTGTTTTTGATGAATTAATGCAACAATATATTCAAAAAAATGATGATATTCTGACGAGATTTTTACTTTATAGGGATTTGCGAACTAAAGGATATGTTGTAAAAGATGGTTTTGGATTTGGTTCTGATTTTCGAGTTTATGAACGTGGAAACTATGGACTAAAAGATGCAAAATTTATTATCTTTGCATTCAATGAAGGCACTCAACAAAAACTTGGGAAACTCTACAAAAATATTGAAGAAATAACAAAAATGGGTAAAGAACCTATCATTGCCGTAATTGAAAGACGTGGAGAAATAATTTATTACAAAATAAACAAAATGAATTTCTTAGAAAATAAACCTGAATTCGAGATGAAGGACTTTAATTTTAATTAGGATTTACTGCCCATTCTGCAGAATATTTTAACAAATTGTTTCTCTCAGCATATTCAAAATCGTAAACCTTCACTGATGATGTCTCATCTGACCACAATCTCTCAAAATCTCTTATCTTTGTCTCTACTCTTGTCTTGTCATCCCATGATGTAAATACGTCAATAGTCTCAAAATTTGTACTTTTTTTAGCAAACATCACACTTGCAGTACCTGAAAAAACAACTGAATCCCCATTTGCATCTCTGAAAATTCCCATTTTCTCTGAAAATGTACCATCAATATCCTCTGAACTAGGAATGCCAATCTTTAACATAAGATTCCCATCATTGGCCAATCTTCTAATCTGATCAAGTTTCACATCTCTGATCAACTCTGGATTAAAATTCTTCCAACCATTACCATTTTTTGAAAATAACTTCTTCATTATATTCAAATCTTTAATTCCAAATTGATGCCCTGAAATTAGCCTCATTCTTGCATTTGGAGTTGAGTTGTGAAATCCTAGTGATAGTGTTGTCAAACCACTTAATGTTACAAATTCCACTGCTCTGTCATATTCAATACAATTATTTAGACAAGGAATTAAAAAATCTGAAATTATATCATCTTCGTCTGCTCTATACTGTTCTTTTAATTTTAATTTCCTAAGTTCCATAATATTGTCAATACATACTGGGAGTTAAAATTTTATTATAATGGTGCTCCCATCGGGATTTGAACCCGAGTCACTGCCTTGAGAGGGCAATATGCTTGGCCGGACTACACTATAGGAGCTGTTTAAACTCGAAATTTGTCATAATTAAACGAATCCGCTAAAATCTTTACATCCAAAATAATTTGAAAATTAAACTATATTCTCAAAAAAGTTTTGAGCAATGAAAATAATTACCCGTTAATATCAAAAGTATTATGAATCACGATGAAATTCTGAAAATTCTTGGTACGCCAAACTCTCCAATTGCAATAGGAGGGTACAATTCAGATAGTTTTGACACTGATTGTCAAATATACAATTTAGTTGTATTTGACGGTAAAAATCTAGCAGATGTAATAACTAAACATGAATCAAAAATTATCAAAACATCACATGGAAATATATCTGAAAGTAATTCTGAGACTCTACTTTCTTATGAAAATCTCCAAATTATACACGACGAACAATGGGAACTAAAAACGCTCATCTCTAAAATTCAAAAAAAGAAAAACACATTGTTTTCTGCATCTGCAAAAAACGCTCTTGTTGAATCTCAATTGGCAATATCAAAGGCAAAAAACGCTCTTGAACAAGAGGATCCATTTGTCGCATGTTGGATAAAATCTGGAATAATTCTACTTATTGATTCAATCCTCTATCAAAATCAGATTTTACCAAATCCTGTTAACGCATTATCATCAATGAGAACTCTCAAACAAAAAAATACAAATCAATTTACCGATAAAATTATTTCAGAAACAGGAATTGAACGAGCTACTGAATCATTATTATCTAGAATGCTGAAATCCACTTGTGGATTTTCTGACATGGTCGAAAAAAATCAAAATTCAATAATTATTGAAAAAAAAGCAAATTATTTAATTCAAAACTCCCTACTATCTGATTGCTATCTATATCTGAATTATCAAAATAGAAATATTTTCTATAAAATTAAAAATTCACTTAATAGAAATCTAGATAAAATTCATGTTCTAAAAACTGGATTTGATCTTACACATGCCCAATCTGAATTACTTTCATCAATAGATTCAATGTATGATGTAACGAATGCATTATTGACACTTAGCCACAAATCTCCATAATAAAATCTAGATAACTTTTAAAACCAAGTTTAACGTCATAATTCTATGACAGATCAAGCATGCGGCTGTGAAGCAGATTCAGGCGATCCAGATTATTCATGTGATTGTGCAATGCAAGGACATTGTATATGTAGCCATGATTGTAAATGCGCAACTGATGTCTGCAAAGAAGCAGTATCACAACTCTAGAAAAATAGCATCATTTTTTCTTTTTTTCTTTTTTCTTATTGTTAAATCTATCAAACATTAAATATGCTCATAACAGTCTGAACTTTGTGAAACTAACAATTATTGTAGCATTTGCATTTGCATTATTATTAATTCCACTAGTCTCTCAAGATTCATTCGCTCAAGTTAATTCAGGTGGGTTTCAAGCAGGTGGTGTAAACATTGATGGCTCCTGGTATGTTGGTGAAGGTCTCAAAGTTGGTGACTACTTTAGTTTTAACGTGTGTCATGTTGACTATCTAGATTGTCAACAATTTAATATGTCAATATGGGTTCAAGAAAAAGTTCTAGTTGGAACTGAGAACAAGTATAGAATGCAAGTTCTAGTTCATGATGGTAACAAAATTGTAAAAGGAATAATGGATGTTGGTGATATTGCACCAGAACCCACAGGTGGAGATGAAATATTGGGAAAATATAGAGGTGCTTACAAATCTTCAATTGTCTGGCTTTCTGCATTTGCAACTAAAGAAATTGGTGACTTGACTGGAAAAGGTCCAAAAGACTTCCGAGCACCTTCATGGGGAAAGATTGCAAATATTGGCGGTCAACAAATCCTACCTACTGCTGAACAAACTATTACAGTTAGAGCTGGTGAATTTGATTCCATTCTAGTTACTTGGAAAACCGGTGGTATACTAAGTAAAGTTTGGATTGTTGATGAATTTCCATTTCCTATCAAAGCAAAAACATTCATGCATGTTTCATCAGGTGTCCCACCAACTGAATATGAATTTGAATTATTAGATTACAAAGAGAATGTATCTTCAAATCCTTTTGTTAATGTTGAAACTACTGAAAGTAAACAAGCAGCTAAAGGATGTCCTGTGGAATATGAAAAAACAAAATTTAATGAATCTACAAATACATACTCAATGATTGTAAAAGGTGCATATGGTCCAAAAATTGTAAAACAAGGTTGTGATATTGAATGGTTCATCGATTTCAAACGAATGGTAAATCCTACTGAATATGTAGATCAAGTCCATTATGACATTGCAATTTTCTCAGATCCTTCCAAACCTCCTATCAAAACAATCTCGAAAGATTTGGGATTTTCTGAATTATACACTGCATCTGGTCAAACACACAGATTCATCTTAGTTGATGAACCCCCAGGAAAATACACGTATGCAATAGTTG
This sequence comes from Candidatus Nitrosopelagicus sp., assembly GCA_018691945.1. Taxonomy (GTDB): domain Archaea; phylum Thermoproteota; class Nitrososphaeria; order Nitrososphaerales; family Nitrosopumilaceae; genus Nitrosopelagicus. Next base: position 8,507 of record JABHJJ010000005.1, read on the forward strand.
TTTATGGTACTGGACCTGAACATATTCTCGGTGGAAACCCTGAAACTTCTGGTCTAACTACAGTTGAAGTTGAAGTTGTTAAAGGCGGTCAAACATCATTTGTAGCACCTCCTACTGCATCCATCACTGAAATTCCTCAATGGGTAAAAAATAATGCAGAGTGGTGGGCTGATGATCAAATTGATGATGCATCTTTTGTTAGCGGTATACAATATTTAATTAATCAAGGAATTATGAAAATTCCCGAAACTTCTCAAGGTAGTAGTTCAGGCTCTAACAAAATTCCTGATTGGATAAAGGGCAATGCAGAGTGGTGGGCAGACGGTCAAATTGATGATAATACTTTTGTTAGTGGAATCCAATGGTTAATCTCAAATGGAGTTATGAGAATCTCATAATATTTGTTACAAAATGAGCGGTTTATTTAATTATCCAAAACGCAAACTTCGCAAGTTAATCTCCCAGGGCGAATATGAGAAAGCTATAGAATTTGGTAATGAACTAGAAGCAAAATTTTCTCAAGATCCTGACTTTCTATTCATCATGGGAAGTATGTTCTACATGTTAAATGATGAAAAAAATACGCTTCATTATATTGACCGTGTATTAGAAATTAAACCCGATGACGTTGAGTCGTTATCTTTAAAATTACGTGTTCATCAATTCCTAAAAGAAAATGATATAGTAATTGATTGCTGCAAAAAAATTTTAGCAATCGCACCTGACAATTTTGAGGTTCGTGATCTTATCTCTGAACTTGAATCTCAATCCTGAATTTCTTTCATTAAATATACATTTTCTAATAACCACTCACAAAATTCCGTAACTGGATCGGTAAACTCATACCAAATATGTAATGAATGTGGAAGAATATCGATTCGATCTTCTCTTCTTCCATTTTCATTTGCAGGGCCGAGAAATACTTTGACTCCTTCTTTATCCTCATACATGTATGCATCTGCGGTTTCAACCTCTCCGAAGATTTCTTTTGCTTTTTCTTTAATTATATTACGCTCAATAGGAAATTTCTTCTTTTCCATGTTTACAATGAAACTTAAATCCTGTTTTCCATACATGTCAAAATTTTCTATCTTTCCTCTATGTGGAAAATTCACTAGCAATTCTACATTGTATTTTTTTCCCACTTTTTTCCCAATTTCTCCAATTTCTTTATACGCAATAGCAGGATTTTTCTTTAATAGGAAACGTATTTGTGGCAAATTTGATTTTAATGTTTTTTGAAGATCCTCTATAATTATTTTAAACATATTTCCACTTTTACACAATGCCATATTTAGATTAGTTTTTTTAGAACAAAATATCTGGAATGAATATGGCAATGCCGATGGATTATGATGGTATGCGAACAGGTGATGAATCTGAGAGAACAGACAATGTAACTGATTACAAAAGAACCTGCATTGATTTCATTGAGGATATTTCTGGAAGTTATCTGGAATGGGTTGATTATTACAAATTACCTGAGGATGAAGATAAAAAAAGAAGAAATGAAATTGCTGCCATAATTGAAAAAACAAATACTTGGCTTGCCAAAGTTCCTACATCTATCAAAGCTATTGATATTATTATGAATGATGGAATTCAAAAAATGGCTGAGGCAACTGCTGGGAAAATATTTCAAATTGGAGTTTTCATCAATCAAAAATCAGAGTATACGATGGCAAAACCAGGAATTATAGATGTACATGTAAAATCTGTTGGTAGAGATGGTAGGAAAACAAAACTTGGATTTCATCATCAATCTGAAAGATTTAGAATTGAATCCACTGGTAAAGCATTTTTTGATGAAAAAAATATCCCTGAGCAGGAATTTGACACATTGGATATTCATCTAAAACTTGATGCAAGTCAATGTACTCAAAGAGATGTTATTTCATTTACAGTAATAGTTAGTGAGCAGAAAGATGGGAATGAATATGACCGTAGAGGATTGTCTACTGTAGTCCATATTGTTTAATCATTTTCTATTAATTTTATTTCTAATACAACTCTAGCTTCTTTTTGTCTACTTTTCTCTGTATATTTTAGACTTGAAATTTTCTGTGAAAGATCCTCTTCTTCAACAAGTCTTGCTATTCCTGAAAATCGTTTTCCATCACACTCAACTTTCACTTGTGGGTGTGCAATTGCATTTTTTAACCAATCACTGTTTGGATTTCTTCTAGAAAAGTAAATCATATCATTATAGGTAACTGCTTTTGCCCAAACTGTATGTTCCTTACCTGTTTTCCTACCTTTGGTTTTTAGAAGGGCTTTGAATGTTAAATTGTTAATTATCATCATCTTTAATTCATCATCATAAATGCTGCAAACATTGCAAGAACACATGAACCGCCCACGCCCATGATGTACATTATTTTATTTCCATGCATGTTTGAATTGCATTTTTAGAATATTTAAGATATGATAAATTCTAAATTTATAAAACTTGTAATGCCGGGGGTGGGTTTCGAACCCACGACCTCCAGATTATGAGTATTGCCTTCTATGGAAGAACCGTTAGAGTTTACCATTTGAACTGGCACTCTAACCAGGCTGAGCTACCCCGGCACGAATTTCATCTATGGATATGGCAATTAAATGTTAAAATTAATAATATTTTGAGACATTTTGCCATGACTCATTTTCTGATTTAACCCAGAGGAACTTTTTCTGCAATGCAGAAGTATAGAGTTTCTCCCAATCTGCTGTTACTTCATCTGTCCATGATTTGAAAATTCGTGGATCTATGTAGTTTCTTAAGGATGTGCCTAGATTATAGTCTCTAGTTCTCTGTGTGAGATCTATCTGAAATTTTAATTTTTCAACTCTTTCTTTTTGTTTTTGTTTTGTTTTTCTAATCATTTGTTTAATCTTTGAAATTCTCTCTTTTCGTTTCTTTTCCTGAGCATCGGTTTTTGTTTTTGTAGTCTCTGCTTTTTTTAACACTTCCTCATTTTTTTTCCATGGGGTTGCTTTTTCTGCTACTTTTAGAGTGTCCCGCTTTTTTTGTAGTGATTGCTCAAATGTTTTGGGAATTGTTCTTTTATGATTGCACATTATTGCAGCCTCTAGATTTGCAAGCTTTGCATGATAAAGTTTCTCCATTTGAGAACTCTTTTTGACATCTCCATTCTCGTTAAGATATTTTGAGACAACTGTAGATGCACTAAATGTTCTGAAAACTTTTGCAGTTAATCCATTTACAACGGTCTTATAGTAATCATTAACATCTCTTGATGTTAGATTACCAAAAATTTCATCAGTCCCTTTAATCTTTAATGTTAATTCTTTAAGATTTTCATGAAATTGTTTATCATTTCCAACTGCTTGGACTGTCTCTTGCCATCTTACACTATCTTTTCCAAGAAAATCAAATTTTATTGTATCTGATGTTAATGTAA
>JABHJJ010000048.1 GCA_018691945.1 Candidatus Nitrosopelagicus sp.
TATCAACTAATTCTATAAGTTTGTCTGCAGTTGGATCCGGACCTCTTGAACTCTCTTCTAACTCTTCATTTATTGTTGTAACCTCACATCCAATTTTTTTCAATAATTCTGGGGCAACGCTTCTTGCAGCTCCTCCTCCAATATCTAGAGTTACATGTTGGGTTTGATCTAATTGTCCTATAATTTTTACTGCATCTGAAATATAATCTGATTCTGCAATAATCTCCTTTCCTATTTTTGGTCTTTCTAAATTTCTTTCATTTTTGACTACGTTCAATTCTTTTTCTGTAATGCCTCTTCCATCAATAATGAATTTTAATCCATTCCATTCTAGGGGATTGTGTGATGATGTTATGATTATACCTGCACCAATTTCTTTTGCTTTTCTAAACACAACTGGCGTTGGACTAATTCCTAGATTGTAAACATCAATTCCTCTTTCTAACATAGTGGCTGAAACTAATTTTTCAATCATTTCTCCAGTTGTTCTAGTATCTCTTCCTATGACACATTTTCCATTTTTTATTAATCTAGAAAAACCATCACAAAATTTTATCACATCACTTGGAACGAAATCGTTTCCATACACACCTCTTATACCTGAGATTGAAATTTTCACTTCTTTAAACCAGAAACGCTTTTTATAAACTCTGAGAAGAATTCGTTCGTGCCTCGATAGCTCAGCCTGGTAGAGCGAACGCCTCGTAAGCGTTAGGTCGTGAGATCGAATCTCACTCGAGGCTTTTAACTTCTTAATGAGTAATTATCTCTAAATTCAAAATTTGTCTCATAAGGTGGACTGTTAGGATTTAATTCAAAATTTATCTTACAAATTATTTTGTTGAGTAAATCCTGTTTAAAACAACTATCTGTGTCTGTTTCATCCATCACCACACCATCCAATTTTGCATTCTTAAAATAAGAATTTTGAATTACAGCATTTTTTAGATTTGCATTAGTTAAATCCGCTCCTCCTAAATCCGTATTTTTTAGATTTGCATTAGTTAAATCCGCATTTTTCAAATTTGCAGAATTAAGATATGCAAAATCTAGATTTGCATTAGTTAAATCCGCATTTTCTAAATCAATATCTTTTAAAATTGCATTTTGAAAATTAACACCTGTTAAATCTATTCCTGTAAGTTTTTGCCCTGACATATGAATTCCATTAAAATCTACTCCAACTAAGTCTGTATCTTCTAAAACTACTTTCATCATGTATGCTGAACTAAAATTGACACCTTTGAGATTTGCACCGCTTAAATCAGCATCTTCCAAATTTGCACCGCTTAAATCTGTTCCATATAACTTGGAATGGTTTAGATTTGCACCTGAAAGATTTGCACCTGAAAGATTTGCACCTGAAAGATTTGCACCTGAAAGATTTGCACCTACTAAATTAACTCCGGATAAATTTGCACCTAGCAATTCGGTATTAGATAACTCTGTGTATGAAAGATCAGATCCCTGAAAATCAACATGTGCCATTTTATTATTTTCTAAATTTGAATTTGAAAAATCATTATCCTGTAATTTTGATTCTGAAATATCTATATTACTAATATCTAGATTGGAGAAATTCTTTTCTGATACATTTGAATATTTTTGTAATAATTTTATATCAGATTTTTGATTATTCTTAATAATTTCCGTATGAACGGCTACATTCAAATCTGTACCACTAATTTTTGTTGTAGAAAAATCAATACCAAAAATTTTTGCATTAGTTAAATCCGCTCCTTCTAAATCCGCTCCTCCTAAATCCGCATTTTGTAGATTAGCTTCCCTTAAATCCGCATTTTGTAGATTAGCTGAATACAAATTACTTCCTTGAAAATTAGCACCCCTGAGTGAATTTCCTGAAAAATCAGATCCAATTAAATTTGATTCTTCAAAATTTGTCATATGCAAAACTGCTTTTCCTAGATAGGTATATTGCATTTTTGTATGAGCTAAATTTGCACCACTTAGATTTGTATTATGAAATATCTTTTTTGTTAAATCTTGCCCACAAAAATTTGCATATGATGCATCAACATTTGTAAATTCTGTTTCTGCAAGAATTGTTTTGTAGATATATGCATGTTTTAAAGATGCATTATTCAAATTAACATCTTCCATCATTGTATCTCTTAAATCCGCACCATCCAAAATTGCATTTTCCAAATCCGCTTGATACAGATCCGCTCCTCTTAAATCAACTCCAAATAATTTTGCATTTCTCAAATCAGCATCTATCAAATTTGCCCCTGTTAGATCAGCACCAGATAGGTCAGCATTATTCAAATTTGCGTCTTCCAACGAGATGTATCTTAATACGACTCCTGTTAGATCACATCCTGACCAATCCACGTTAAATTGAGATGAAATTGTCATGTATGTTTCAAATGAGTTATTTGTTTTAGAATTCTCACATGCATTAATTTTCTTTAATGTTTCTTGATGTTCTATCCCTTTCATACTAGAAAATGAAGTATCTGTTGCACTCCAAACTGTAAATATTAACAATATTATCCCAAGAAAAATAAATGAAACATTGTTAATTTTTTTCATCTATTATAAATTGGCGTTAAATTATAAAAATCAAGATCTAATTTTCATCTATTAAAACTTCTATATCTGCTTGAAGTTTTTCTCCAAGTCCCTTCCACCATTCGATCTTTTCTTCCATGTTCCCCAGAATTTTTTCTCTATAGTCCTTTATAGATCTGCCGGTATAGTTTTGGTTGAGTTATTGATCTATTTTGATAAATTTTGATCTTGTTTTTTCCTTTGTCGTTTTCGATAAATTATGATTGCAAGTGTTCCTATTGCACATCCCCAAAAAACTGGCCAACGTAATTCAGAATCCCCCATACCGACAAATGAAACAATTGTTCCACCAATTAGTCCCAAACCAAGTAACTCTAATCCTTTAGACATCATTAATAATAAAACAGATAAATGATTTAATGATTTGGTATTATCGTGAACAAATACCTAATGGTGATTATGTGTTGTATGTTAATAGGAATCCCAATTGCATATATTGATCCAACTGAAGGTGGTTTACGAGAGGAACCTTACACTGGTTTATTCTTTGTATCAATAGGCGGTGCTATTGTTATAATACTTTACAGTTCGATGCAAACTCGTAAAGAACAGCAAAGACTTAGACGTGAAAGAAGAAAGAAATTTAGAAAATAAATTTATAAATCTAATCCAAACGATCCTGCTAGATCTGAAAACTTTTGATATGACTCTAGGTATTGTTTACCTTTTTCAGTAATAACAAATGTATGTCTTCCATCAAACACGATCTTATTTATCAATCCTGCACCAGTTAAATTCTTTACAAATTTTTCTAATCTAGAATGTGAAAGATTAGCCTTTGTGAGGAGTGATGTAGTTTTGATACCTTCCTGACCAGTTTGTTCTGTAACTGTTAGTACATCTGCTACAATTTGCATACTGGTTCTATAGGTCATATAACAACAAATTCTCTAATGAGATATAAGAGTATTACTCAGTCTATTATGAGATAAATAGGCAAAATTTGTTTGTTAAACGTGTCTGATAATCCATCGATCTCTTGGCATGAAGATTTTCTTGGAGTTGCATATCGGTATTTTGACATTAGGATGAATATAGTTTTAATGTTTAATGAGAATAAACCAGCTCGAGATCTATGGTATGAAACCGTGCATTGGTGGAATGATCATACAATTAAAATTAGATTTGTAGAAACTGGCGATGATTATTGGTTTGTAATGGGTGCTGACTCTCGACGTCCAGATACTAACAAATATTTTTACAAAATACTAGAAAAATCTGAAAATTATGAGCGTTTCAAAAAAGGTCATCAAGGAAGTGCATTTATGAGATTTGGAATTTATTCAAAAAAAACAGTAGATCAGGTTAAAAATGATGCAAAATGTGATTGTGGACATCGAAAAGACGATCATGATCAAGATTCCTATGCATGTCTTTACGAAGTTTGTGAGTGTAAAAATTTTGATACCTTCCAATTAAACATACTAAAAAAGAAAAAAGTTGTTACAAACATCAAATTTTTGTCAGAAGATGATATCAAAGATGATGCATTAGCGTGGAATTGTTTTAACAGACACAAATACTCTAAAATTAATTAATCACTCTCGTTGAGACGATTAACTCTGACATGCTTTCCTGGATAAAATTCTTCAAGTTTACTTGAATAACATTTACCACATAGCGGTCCTTCTATCTTCCACTCTGGCATTGGATTGTAAGGTAATTCTCCAATTTCATTTGAACACTGTGTACATTTACCCATACAATCTCACCGACCAAATTTGGTTATAAAATCATTTGCCGAAAAAAATGACATTAAATACTACTATTTTATACGATCATCGGTAATAGTCTGGTCAATGTAACCTCCTGCAAGATTTTACACTGGCTGGATTGTTACCTCTAAACTAATTCTAAATTCCAAAAATTATTTTCTTGATAAATCCGATATCTTCTGCTTCTTGACCAATTTTTCTATCAATAATTTTGAGCATATCGTTTCCATACACTTGATTTGAAAAGAAGTTATGGGCAGTGTTTGATTCTTCAATCTTTGTTTCTACAGCTGAATCTTCAAGGAACTTTGTGACTACTTTGTCAGCTACATGTAAAATCTTTTCACATAATCTAAAATTCTTCATTATTTTCTCCAATTCTGTAATATCACTTTTGAAATCATCATGTTTTGCTAGAATATTTTTATGAATGATTCTTGCTGTAACTGCAACAAATAGACTTTGAGCATATCTCTTGTTTTTATTTTGAGTACTTTTTCTGTCATATCCTAATTGATTCTTAGCAAATTCTCGAATTAAATGTGGGAAGAGGAAATATCTATAATCGCATTCTAATTCATCATCAAAGACATTCTCATATTTTGCTCCGTTTGGAAGATATTTTGCAATTCCTCCGTATACTTCATTTGGTTTTTGAACAAAATATGATACAAATGATGCAATAGCTGAATCATCCTTTATTCTACATCTGTCTTTTGTATCTGGCAAATACTTGTTATACATCTCATTTCCTTGAAACTTTGCCTTTTCAGCTACAGAAAGATTAAGCCACAAACCTTGCTGATGTTCAAAACAATAATCAAGTCTTGTTGCTAACATATGATGAATTGATACAAAGTAATCTTGTAAAGACACATAATCTTTACCCTTAACAGCATTCTGTGAATTTCTATATTTTGTAATTTTTCTTTGATGTTCCTCATCTTTTGTTTTAATTACAGTGACCAATACCTCAGCATCAACATTATTTGCCTTTTTTTTCTTATCTAGAATACTCTTTGATGTTTGTGCTCCGTTAACAATCTGGGCACCTTTTAGGTATAGTTCGTTATTTTTAATTGAAACATCGTCTACTGTTATAGTAATTCCGTTATTCCATTCAAAGAAATTATGTGGATCTTCTTCTAGTGTGCTTGATATTTTTTTATTAATAGATCCTTTTCCACCTAAATGTTTTCTTATATTTGATTCAAAAATGTAATGTTCATTTTTCTCTACCAATTCTGCTAAATCAAAAGCAGAAACTACACAAACTTTACAATTTTTATGTTCAAGTGGCTGTTTGAGAATTCTTAAACTTGCATTTTGACCCCTAGCAGGTTTCTTGATTCGTTCCCATAATGTCTGGTATACTTGCTGTTTTCCCATAACTCTGACTTTATCATTTTGATAATCATCTACACACTGGTCAGTTATGTAGACCAAATCTATCTTCATTTTCTTATCATTAAGAATTTTCCAGAGATATTGTAATTCATCTCTCTTTAGTTTGGATTGTTCTTTTTCTTTTAATCGTGATACATCTTGAACAAACTGGTCGATTGCACCTATAGAATGAGCAGAGCCATACTTTGATTGGAATAATCTAATTCTCTTTTCATCAGAATCTATTAGATACGCATCTATCCCTTCATCATACCCTCCATCAATTATTGCATTTTCTGCAATGTCTTGTAAAACCTCTTCAACGTTAATCAAATGCCATAATAGATAATCGCGACCTTTCTCAACTGTGGTGTTGGAGTCTCTCATGAACTCGCTAATGCTTACATCAACTGAATGTGTGGCAAACCCTTCTAATGGTGCACTAGAAAATTTTGAAAGAATATCGCGTCCTTGTTCACTATATTCTAAGAGATTTGTTCCTTTAGGTGGCATTTTTGTTATTTTGTTTTGCTTATCCTTAAGAAGAATAGGGTGATTACGAGATAACCTTACTAAGAAACATAAAGAAATACGAACAATTCAAAATGTGAATAAGAAAATCGCTATTATTCCTATTGTAGTAATTATTGTCATAATTGGTGTAGTTTCACAAATGAATATTGAAGAAACTGAAACAGAAATTGTTGAAATTCAAATCGTTGAGGAAGAAGCTTTAATCACAATCCCTGTAAAAGCTGCAAGACCTGCATGTGGACCACATCCTGAATGTTATATCCCATCATATTATGTCACAAAACTTAGCGAACCTGTTACATGGAAAAATGAAGACTCTGCATTTCACAGTGTAACTAGCGGTAGTTATGGAGATCCTAATGGAATGTTTGATAGTGGACACCTAGACCCATATGAAATATTTTCATACAAATTTGATGGGATTGGAATGTATCCTTACTACTGCACTCTACATCCTTGGATGGCAGGACAGATAAAAGTAGAAAGGTGACGAAGGGAGTCGAACCCCTTTAGATAAGCTTTGCAGGCTCACGCATAACCGCTCTGCCACGTCACCGCAATTTAAAAAATGAATATTTGCAATTAAACTCTTTACCTAATTTTTCCCAGATGTTTTAGATGCTAATTTGACATCTTCTGCTTTGACTGTTTTCCTACCTGCATGTTTACTCATGTCTACGGCATTTTTGGCAATCTCTGTCCCAATGTTTTCTAGTACTCTTCTTAGTTCATCTGCTGATTCATCGCTAACTCTTTCGGCTCCAGCCTTTTTCAAAATTCTGTACATCGCTGAAACTCCCAAATCAGATGTTTTCATACTATTATGAGTAAAATTGGCGATAAAATACTTTTAGTGAAAAAATCTAACACATGACATGAGCTGGATTTATGATGCACACATTCATCTTTCAGATCCTGAATACAAATCCGATATTGATATGATTCTAAATTACATGGATTTGCTAAAAATCAAAGCATGTTGTGTTTCAATGGATATTGAAACTTCTAACGAAACTATGAATTTACATCAAAAATCAAAAAATGTTTTACCTTTTATCGGAATTCATCCTGAGATGGCTCAAAAGGAATCTGAACCGGTCTATAATTTGATTGAAAAAAATAATAAAATAATAACTGGAATTGGTGAAATTGGATTGGATAGAACTTATATCGATTCTGAGGAAGAATGGAATGTTCAAAAAGAAGTCTTCTCAAAACAACTATCTTTTGCAGAGAAATTTAACAAACCTATCTCAATTCACTCAAGAAAGACACTATCTGATATCTTTGAAATTTTACCATCTTACAAAATTCCTGGAATCTTACTACACTGGTTCGATGGTAATAAAGCTCAATTGAGAACTGCTATGGATAATCAATATTTTGTATCCTATGGTCCTCTATTGTTATATGCAAATGATAAACAGGTCTTACTCACAAAAACAGATCCTTCTCAACTCTTAGTTGAGACTGATGGCCCTGTGAGATTTTCACGTTGTTTTGAATACAAAACTACCGAAATCATGTTTGTATCAAGTGTGATTTTCTGTGCCTCAAAAATTCTTCACACATCATATGAAAAATTACTTACACAAATTGAAGATAATTCGAAGAGATTCTTAGGAATATGATGGTACATATATAAAAAACCAAAAAACCAAACTGCTAGTGGATAGAATAAAACGACTTTCAAATGAAGTTCTGAATGAATATTCTGAACGTTTCGGAACTGATTTTTCAACCAACAAACAAACACTCAATGAAATTTCAATTATTCGTTCTAAAGGTCTAAAAAATGAGATTGCTGGATATATCACAAAAATGCTTCAAAGACAAGCTAAATTTGAAGAAAGAAAACAAATGTTGATTGATAATGAAAAGAAGTCACA
>JABHJJ010000049.1 GCA_018691945.1 Candidatus Nitrosopelagicus sp.
TAAGCACTGGCACAATCTTTTTCAGAGTGTTTGATGGAACTGCAAAACCAATCCCTGAAAATTCACCTGTGATTGATTGTATGGCTGTATTAATCCCTACAACTTCTCCTTTCATGTTGATTAGAGGTCCTCCTGAATTTCCAGGATTAATTGCAGCATCAGTTTGTATTACATCTGGAATTGAGTATCCTGACTCTTGTGGTAATAATCTGCCAATTTGACTCACAATTCCTGATGTCATTGAACCTGATAATCCAAATGGATTTCCAATGGCTGCAATTTTTTCTCCAACCTTTAATTTTGAGGAATCTCCTATTGTAATTGGTTGCAGATATGTATTAGATGGGCTGACTTTAACTACCGCAATATCCAAATCTGGATCTGTTCCTATCACATCTCCAATGTATGCTTCCCCATCTAGAAATGTCACTGTGACTTTTTTTGCATCTCTAACAACATGTTGATTAGTGATTATGTATCCTTCTTCTGAATAAACAAACCCTGAACCCATTCCTCCATCTGATCCTCCTCTAAGAACATTTACTTGCACTACACTCTCTTCAGATTTTTCAAAAATATCTATTAATGAATATTCATAACTTCTTTCTATTCCTACAGATTCACCAATTGTTTGTGTATGATTCTCATTTACTACAATTAATTCATTAGACTCACTATCATCAATAGAACTGAAAGATACAAAAACTGCAAAAATTATTGCTGCAGTTGCAATCCCTCCTCCAACAACAATTCCATTATTTGCCATGTTCGATTCTGTTTTAGATAAACTATAACCCTTGCTCTTCGTTGATGCACATAATTACACTTTAAGATAATTCTGAGAAAATTCCTTAACAGAATAATTTCGACCTCTCCATGATACTGCAGTAGACTTGTTTGCCTGTAAAATTCCTGCAAGAAAACCTAGTATCACAATAATGCTGCCAATAGGTGCAAAAATTGAATTTACTATATTGAGGTTCAAGCCCATTCTTGTTTCCATAACTGATGCTGAAAAAATTGTGATTGTAGAAATAATTGCAGAAATTAGCAAAGTTGTAAATGATAAGGTTAACTCAAATGCAATTGCCGAATATGCAAGTAATGGTATTGGCATAAACAAAATGAATAACACTGCAAAAAATACTCCTATGGCAGTTGAAGAGTTTTGATGATACAAAGGAACCATTAATCGTTTTAATCCATCCCACATCTCTTTTGAACTGCGAGAATATAGCGCCTCAATGAGATGTTCTCCTCTAACCATCTTCATTGCGTACCCTGACTCTTTTGTGATCTTCCCTAATGCTCCATCCTCAATAATCTCTTGTTTGACCTTTTCATGAGTCCCAATTTCTTCATAGACTTTGCGTTTAATCACAAAGAAGCTTCCAAAAAAATATCCAACTTTCTTTTTTGGATTATTCACATTTAATGCAGAATACCTTGAATGCAAAAAAGTAGATAACATTGGCAAAGTAATCTTTGTTATCTTATCTATACACAGAAGTCTTGGAATTACTGTCAGTGCATCAAGACTTTCTGATTGCAGATGAGATACTGCTAACGTGATTACATTTTTTTCAAATTTTGTATCTGCATCTGTAAATAGCATTATGTCTCCTGTGGCTTTCTTGAATCCTTCCATACATGCCCAATTTTTACCCATCCAATTTTGTGGTTTTTTTCTTGCAGCAACATGGATTATTCTTGAATCACTTTTTGAAAATTTCTTAATTATGTCTCCTGTTTTATCTTCTGATGAATCATCAATTGCTAAAATTTCAAAATTTTTGTAATCCTGAACACTTAATGTTTCTAGACATCTTGAAATAAAATCTTCTTCATTCCTTGCTGGAAGAATCACGGACACTTTGGGATTTGAAGTACTCTTATTCTCAAATTTATCTAAAAATGGTGTTTTAGTAAATGATTGATACATTGAGTGCATTAATGATAGCCACGCCAAAAAAACTCCTACCAAAATAACTGTAAAAATAAAATTAAAGACATCAATTATGATATCTACCATTAATTTTCCACTTCTTTTTTAATTGCTTGCAGTGCTTGCTCGGTCCCACTTTTTATGTGCTTTTTTATCATTCCAGTAAACATGCCCATCATCCCAGAAAGTTTTACATCCCAAACTGCTTCTAGTTCAAATGAGTCATCAACCTCTTTCAATGTGAGAATTTTCGATCCCACTATCACTCCTTTTGTAAATACTGCTCTAATCATCTCTTTTGGAACAATTGTAACCTCTTGCAAACATTTTTGATCACGAAATGCAATTGTTATCTCTCGTGATACCTGATTTTCATCTCTTGAAATGTTTCTAACCTCTTTAGTTCCTTTCCAAAACTTTGGTTCATTATCTATATCTGAAATCACATCCCAAATTTTTTCTTGAGTTGAATTGATCATCACCGATGTTATGATATCTGCCATACATTTCTTCAAATAAATGGAAAATATTAGCCTTATCAAACCTGTACTTATTTTACAAATTCTTCGCACAAATTGTACAAGCCACTCGTCGTGTGTATTTTCCCTTCTCCTTTGAGTTCCTGATATTTTTTCATCATTTCGTTTGATTCCATTAATTAGATGTGAATTTTTGAAATTGTAAGTCTTGAATTTAGAAATTAATTTTAAACCGTCTATATTTGCAGTATTATGGATAACATATCATATGATGATTTCTCTAAATTAGATCTACGTGTGGCAAAAATCATATCTACAGAAAAAATTCCTGAAAAATCCAGAATTATCAAAGGGACCATCTCTTTGGGTGATGAAGAACGTGATGTAATAATTGGTGGGGCCCAATTTTATGAGCCGGAAGATCTAATTGGAAAAACAGTAATAGTAGTGGCCAACTTAGAGCCTAAAAAAATGGCAGGTATTGAATCAAATGCAATGTTACTAGCAGCTGATATTGATGATAAACCATTCTGGTTGACAGTTAATGAAGATGTCCCTGAAGGAACAAAGATCAAATAAACATCTAATCGTAAACCATTAATTTTTTTTCTTCTAGTAGGGCATGTAAATTATTTACTGAGCGATATACGTCTGGTTCTTTCTTTGCACCAGTACAAACAAGCTTACCTGAAGAAAATAACAAAATGACTGTTTTTGGATCAAGCATTCTATGAATCAAACCTGGAAATTGTTCAGGTTCGTACATGCTTCTTGGTAATGTTCTCGCTGCCTGCTCTAGATGAATCTTTCCACCTAGGTTTATCGATGCAACAATATTTTGAATTGTTACTATTGCATTTTTTTTCACCTTGACATTTCCTTTTCTTAATTTTTCTACTACTGTCTTGACTGCATTCTTTGACATTTGCTCTGATTTTGCTCCCGTACAAACCATCTTTCCTGAAGTAAAAATCAGTGTGGCAGTTTTTGGGCTTTTTAATCTAAACACCAACCCTGGAAATTGATCTGGATGATATTCAACATCTGGAAATTTTTTTGTAATGTCATTAAGATCCATTTTTTGGTCTACTGTAGCTGATGCCACCACATTTTCAATACTAACTATTGGTTTTGTTTGTGGCATACCAAATTATTAGAAATATCATTAATAAAATTACTCGTGAAACTACGTATGTCTTATCCTATTTTGATGGATATGGTTAAATTACAAAATCAAAGCAATTGATTGTTGGGAATTTTGGATTTTAACTTTGATGAATTTTTGGCATGGGTTGGTGAAGACATGGATACCTTAATGATGCTTATTTGGATAATTCCTGTCATTGTTTTTGTTTTTTATGGACAACGAATTCAATTGCTAATTTCATCAAATGAAATTAAAAAAGATATTGGTAAATTAGAAGAATATACTGTATCCACCAAAAAAGATTTTCTAAATTATGTAAAAAATAATCTTACATCAAAAACAGATCCTTCAAAAAGACTGGATAGTTTCTTTGATTATTTTACAATCATGCCTGTCGATATGGATCCTAATGGAATAATTTCTAAAATCAACCA
>JABHJJ010000050.1 GCA_018691945.1 Candidatus Nitrosopelagicus sp.
CTTGGTGGAAATAGATTATTTTTTGAAGAAGACCTGTGGCCAAATAACCAATTTGCATCTGTCTTGTTAATTGCAAATATTGATTATGTTGAAAAAAATCCTGAAATTATTTCAAATTTTTTAATTTCTCATCATGAAACTGTTGATTGGATTAATGACAATCCTGTTGAAACTAGAGATATTTTTAATAGTTTTTTAAAATCTCATCTGGGTCAATCTTTGTCTGATGATATTGTCGATATTTCATTATCTAATCTTGAAATCACTTCTGATCCTGTAATGGATTCTGTTTATTCTTTTGCTGAAAAAGCTAATGTGCTGGGATATTTGGGAAGAAATGGGTATGATTTATCTGAAATTTTTTACACTATTGATTCAAATTCTAACTTTGAGGGGGATACTTAGATGACCAAATTAGAAGCCAAAAATATTGTGAAATATTTTAGCCATGATTCTCATGAACTCAAAGCATTAGGTGGAATTAACCTAAAAATTGAATCTGGTGACTTTGTATGCTTGGTAGGTCCTTCTGGCTGTGGCAAATCTACCTTTTTGCGCATCGTTGCCGGTTTGGAACAACCCGATGAGGGAGAAATCATTTTCGACGGTCATCCTGTCACTGAAACTGGGCCTGAAAGAATTATGGTTTTTCAGGAAGGTGCTTTATTCCCTTGGCTTAAGGTTCAAGATAATGTTGAATTTGGATTAAAGATGGCTGGAATTTCAAAGGAGGAAAGAGCCAAAATCTCTCACAGATATTTGGATATGATGCAATTGACAAAATTTGCTGATTCGTTTACATATCAACTTTCAACTGGTATGAAACAGAGAGTAGCTATTGCAAGGGCTCTTGTAATGGATCCTGATGTTTTATTGATGGATGAGCCTTTTGCAGCTCTTGATGCACAAACTCGAGATTTACTATTAGTTGAAATGCAATTAATTTGGGAAAAAACTAAAAAAACTATTTTGTTTGTTACTCATAATGTTGTTGAAGCAGCTGTACTTGGAACTAAAGTTGTTGTTTTTAGTAATAGGCCATCAATAATTAAAAAAGAATTTACTAATGATTCTCCTAGACCTAGAACTAGTGATGATGAACCTTTAGTTAAACTTCAACAAGACATCTTACTTGAACTTAGACCTGAGGTAAAGAAAAATTTAGAGTGATTATTATGGCAAAAAATTTTACTCCTCACAGAATTGCATTCTACATTGGAATTGTAGTAGTTTGGCAAGTTATTGCAATGATTGGCATATGGCCCGATAATATTTTTCCATCTCCTTATGAGGTAGCTGAAGATTTGTTTTATGGTGCAATTGATGGTAGTTTGTTTTATGGAATTGCAACAAGTATGTGGAGATTATCTATCGGATTGGCAATTGCAATTTCTGGCGGTATTGTATTGGGAATTTTTATGGCTAGAGTTGAAGTCATTAATCAAACTGTTGGATCTCTTGTTTTGGGATTACAATCTATTCCTTCCATAGCTTGGGTTCCATTAGCAATATTGTGGTTTGGTCTAACTGATGGTGGAATTATTTTTGTTACTGTGATTGGCGCAATTTTTGCAGTTACCATTAACACCTATACTGGAGTCAAAAACATCGATCCTCATTTTATTGAGGCTGCCAGAAACATGGGTGCAAAAGGAACTCAATTAATCACTGCTGTGCTAATCCCTGCTGCATTCCCATACATGATTTCTGGATTTAAGCAGGGTTGGGCTTTTGCATGGAGGGGAGTAATTGGTGCTGAGATACTATTTTCATTCTTGGGATTAGGATTTTTACTGAATGCTGGACGTTCTCTAAATGATGTTTCTCAAGTAATTGGAATAATGGTTGTGATAATGATTATAGGTTTGATCATTGACGGAGTAGTTTTCAAAAGATTAGAAACTAAAGTCATGTCTCGTTGGGGTTTAAGATAATTTAATTCTATTTGAAATTTCATAAAATAATCTTTTGTTTTTATCTCTTTTTTATTTGTGCTATTTTTTATAATTATCCCAATTAATTATAATTCACAATCATAACTTTTTATCTTTCAATTTTTACTTCATTTTTAATTTTTAATGAAACAATAAAAGCACATACAATAATCACTATTGCAAAATACATTA
>JABHJJ010000051.1 GCA_018691945.1 Candidatus Nitrosopelagicus sp.
CTAAAATTTAGTTCAGATTCTAATGTGTTCTACTTTTTTTCTAGATACTCGAGGTTTTGAACGCATAGCAGTACCACAACATGAACAAAAGTATCTTTCAGTCTTAAAAAAAATATCACATTTTGAACATCTTTTTAACCCTTCATGGTAAATCTGAAGATAATTTTTAATTTCAGTTCTTTTACAAATTCCACGACATATTCTTGTCATCTGTATCACTTCTTTTTTGACATAGATTTCTTATATTCTATAAATTTAGGGAATGTCATCAAAAATTTCACATCGATGATTTTAGGTTTTTCATTCAATAATTCAATTCCTTCTGATGTGATTTTAGAAATACCTTTTCCTACGAATGATTCAACTAATCCTGCTTTTCTTAAATAGAAATTAGCCCATCTAATTCGATTATGGAAAAGGCCTTCGCCCCCTGAAGATTTTTGTAATTCTCTATCGTCTTTAGATAATTCAAAATATTCTTCAAGAGATCTTACAATATTTTCAATATGATGATTTTTCTTATCTTTTAAGCATTCAAGAATAGGCAACCCAATTTCATTTTGTTTAGGTAATGTCAAAAGTTTTCTCCATTTAGTTATAATACATTCTATTTTATATTTTAGATTATCCCATATTATCTTTAATTTGATCGATCAATTTAGTGATGATAGTTAAATGTAAAATTATTTTACTTCTAGTCAACACAAAGTAAAAACAACATTTTATCCGATCTGATAAAAATCTTTATAATATTGATGAATAATTGTGGTAGGATATGACCCGATGGAAAAAAGATGCAAAAGAATTTACAGTTAGATTAAATGATGATACTACTGGAAGTCAAATCTGTAGAATTCCAAAGCCTATTGTGGATTTACTTGGCAAACCAGAGGGTGTAAAATTTTTGGTAAAAGGTAAAAATATTGTAATTGTTGCAGGAGAAAAAAGATGAATTCCCCTACTGTTGTGTCTCTGTTTTCTGGTTGTGGAGGAATGGATTTAGGATTTAAGAAGGCAGGATTTGATATTTTATGGGCAAATGATTTTTTTAAAGATGCAGTTACTACATATCGAAAAAATATAGGTAATCACATTGTTCTAGGTGACATTACACAGATTTCTAGTGATGATATTCCAGATAATCCAGATGTAATTTTAGGAGGATTCCCATGTCAAGGATTTTCTATAGCAAATTCAAAGAAACCTGAATACGATCAAAGGAATTTTCTCTACAAAGAAATGGTACGAGTGATAAACGATAAACGTCCAAAATTCTTTGTAGCAGAAAATGTGAAAGGTATGATGTCCTTAAATAATGGTCAATTTTTGAAAGATATTATCTCTGATTTTAGAGATGTCGGATATAATGTAGAGTACAAACTACTTGATATGATAAATTATGGAGTACCTCAAACAAGAAAACGAGTGATAATTATCGGCAATAGAATTGGTGCTGAAAATGTATTTCCAAAAGAATCCCACGGATATGAAAAAGGACTAAAAAAACCATTGAGCACTAAAGAAACTATTGGACATCTTTGTAAAGTTCATACAAGAGAAGAACCATTAAAAATCAAAGACAGTAATTCAGGTAAAGAAAAAACAGTGTACAATCATTGGGCAAAAACAAAAATCGATGATGAATTTTGGGGACGAAAATACAATGTCAGTCAATTTGATATTTGTGATTATCTAAAATTCTGGAGAAATAAAGCAGGATATGGCACAAAACAAATTGATGATTTGTTTGGATATGCATATACTGCAGGACATTGGTTTAGAAAAGATAATAATTCTGGAAGTATTCCAAATCCCGATGATTGGTGGAAATTAAAAGATATTTTAGGTTTTGATGACAAATATGATAAACAAGTTACAACGATGATTCGGAAAAAAATAACATATGAAACCAGTCTTAGAATAAATAATTGGGATGAACCAAATGATACAATTATTGCCACAGGTTCAGAAATTCATCCTAAATCCCCTAGACGACTTTCAATAAGAGAATGTGCCATACTTCAAACATTCCCAGACACTTTCAAATTTACTGGTAAAATTGATGCAATGCATACTCAAATAGGAAATGCTGTTCCAGTTTTATTTGCAAAAAAAGTTGCAAAGTGTGTAAAGGAGGAATTAGAAAAACCTCTATCTATGAAACCTCAATCTTCAAGAAGAAAAACAGTGAATTAGTTTTTCATCATATCTATAAAATTTTTTTATATTCATTAATGAATTTTTATTAAAAGGATATTAGTTACTACATGTATACAAATAATCTGTTTACAGAAAGAGAAATTGAAGAATTAGAATGTCTGTACTTGGATGAGTTCCATCATTTTCTATTATTTGCTAAACGTAGAATTTTGAACGGATTGAATACAAAAGAAACCATTAGAGAAGATTGGGAAAATCAATGGGACCCGGGTGCAGGGAGGGAGAAAAGAAGTGAATTTGATATTGGTGCTGAAAGAATCATTTATGCATTTTTTAACACACAAGGATTTGGCATCCCAAATTCAGCCCCTGTAGGCTCAGATATGTTCTTTGAGACTGAAGATGCACTAATTCACATAGATATGAAGACTGTTCAAACAAGGAATATTGGAGATTATACCACAAATATTTTTGTTGGACAAAATCAGAACAGCTACTCATCTGATTACCCTGTAAATGCTCCAGGCCAAGGCACAGTTATGAGAAGTTATTCAGGAAATTTACCTACTGAATACAATGTTAATGAAGTCAGAAAACCATGTTTGACATATTTTCTTACAATTCTTTATGAGGAATTGCCTGTTTCACCCAAATTCAAAGTTCTCAACATAAACATTCTATGTATGCCAAATGGCCGATTAGCGAACCATTATGGAAGCCGGGTGTTTAGAGCTGGAAAAAATCCTGATAAAGTTCGGTTTAATTTCTCTGAAGTTGCGGATTTTGAATTATTAGATTCACCAAGACCCAAAAGAATCAGGGTTGCATATTTTGATGAATCTATGGCCGATAATTGGAAGCGAAAACTTTCCTATATCAAAGGAGTTTATGAAAATCAAAGTTTCTAATATGACTCCAGATGAATTAAAAGAATTAGAAACACTTGAAGAAAAATACCTGAATAGATTTTATCATTTTTTGATGTATGCAAAAGATGAATTGTTTAAAGGGTTTGAAACTTCTACTGTTCCTCTTAGTTGCTCTGCAGCTTCCCAGAGAGATTTTTCAAGAGAATCATCTTTATCTTCTTTCTTTGATTTTTCTTTCTTATCTTTTAATTTTTTAGTCATTGTTTTTCTCCATTCCTTGCTAATTTCTCCTTAATTACATCATGTAAAGAGTCTCTAGTATCTAGATCAACTAATTCCTGTATAAACTCATCAGGATTTTCCTTCCATGACAAGACTTTTTGAAGATGTCCCTCAAATGTTCCAAACACATCTCTTGTTCCATATTCTGTACTGGAACTTGACTTACCTGTGTTAATTCCCCCTCTTAATGCAACAAAAATTACACATGTCTTGATTTTCTCCTCAGGAATGTTTTCCAGTTGTGAGTACATTTTTTTGTAAACTGCCAACTGTCGCTTATTTGCAGAAACGGCATTGGTATTTTTGCTAGTCTTGTAATCTACTAGGATTACCCCGTCATCGTTCTCAAAGACTGCATCAATGAATCCCTTGAACATCAAATTATCTTCAGTGGTATATGATGTCAGTGACTTCATGGCTGTTTTTACGTTCATTTCAGTTGATTTTATCTTAAATCCTGGATTTTCTGCTTTCATTTTGTCTAGCTCCTCCAGTCCGTGCTTTATTGCCCTAA
>JABHJJ010000052.1 GCA_018691945.1 Candidatus Nitrosopelagicus sp.
GTTCTTATCATAGAACCAACTTTTAATGTTCTTCCACTTTGATTTGCAATTATCATTCCAGATGCTACATCACTTTTCAAATAATCATCCATTACTTGTGACAAGTGTAACAGTGCATCCGTTGGTCCAATTCTTACAAATGCACCAAAGTCTGTAATGTCAACAATTTCTCCTTGAACAATTTCCTGTAATTTTGGATAAAATGTTAATGCTTGAAATTCAACTCTATGGAATGTGCCGCCGTCTCCTGGAATCATCTTTCCCATCGGCTCCACTTTTGCATCCATCACCATTATGATGTAACCTAATTCTTGATTTATCATACTCTCATATTTTGACTTTAGAATACTCTCTGCGGCTTTTTTTAATGTGCTACCAAATAGACTAGGTGGAATTCTTACAATATCTACTAGAGTTGAAACCGAAAACAATTGCAATTTTTTGATGGAATTTTTATTTATGAACCTTTGGATATTTTTTAGCATTTTTTTCAAAAAATTTCATTTTTCTAGTCATCTTGTACCTCAAATTAGTACTTGGATGTAATTAGTTCAGACTAAGTAAATCACATTTTAAATAATCTCAAAGAGTACTCTGCACAATGGTTGGTGTAGATCAAGTCTTAGAAAAACTTGCAACAGTAATTGATCCTGATTTGAAAAAGGATATAGTTTCAATGGGAATGATTAAGGATTTGGAACTAAACTCTGGTGCTCTTAAATTCACTTTGGAATTAACTACGCCTGCTTGTCCATTTAATGATGAAATTGAGGCTGATGTAAGAAAAGCTATTGATGACATTGATGGTATTGAAAATTTTGATATGAAAGTCACTGCAAAAGTTATGGAAGGTCGTTCACTTGATGCAGATGAAGCAATGGCAACTGTCAAAAATGTAATTGGTGTTGCTAGTGGCAAAGGCGGTGTTGGAAAATCCACTGTTTCATTGAATCTTGCATTGGCATTATCTCAAACAGGTGCAAAAGTTGGTTTACTTGATGCCGACATCTATGGACCGAGCATTCCATTAATGTTGGGAATGAAAGATGGTGCAATGGAAGTTGAAGATAACAAATTACAACCTGCAACGTTTAATGATCTCAAAGTTGTATCATTTGGATTTTTTGCAGAACAAGAACACCAAGCAGCAATTTATCGTGGACCTATAATTTCTGGAATTTTAAAACAATTTTTAGTTGATACAAATTGGTCTGATCTTGATTATCTTATTGTGGATCTTCCTCCTGGTACAGGTGATATTCCTCTAACATTAGCACAAACAATACCAATTACTGGAATTTTAGTTGTGACAACTCCTCAAGATGTTGCAAGTAATGTTGCAGTAAAAGCAATTGGAATGTTTGATAAACTTAACGTTCCAATACTTGGTGTCGTTGAAAATATGAGTTACTTTCTATGTCCTGACTGTTCGAACAAACATTACATCTTTGGTAATGGTGGTGCAAAAAAGATTAGTGAAAAACATAACATTCCATTCCTTGGAGAAGTTCCTCTAAATTCTGGAATAATGGAAGGTTCTGATTTAGGAAAACCTGTTATGATGACTGATGTTAAATCTGTTAGCGCTGATGCATTTAGAAGTGCTGCAAAAAATGTTGCAGCACAATGTAGTATTGTTGCAGCAAAACTACAAGAAGAAATGCAAGCTGAAACTCAACCTGAACCAACTACAAATTAGTCTCTTGTTCTTACCAGAAAACCTTCGTAATGAATTAAAAATTCCACTAGGAAAACTCATTCTTGATTCATCATCTGAAAAAGAAAATTACATTAGAAGTGTATATTCTGAAAAAGTTGTAATAACTGTTGGAGATGCAACATCCGAATTACTCATAAAATTGGGATTGATTCCATTACTACACATAATTGATGGACAAGAAAAACGTATGAAGCGCTCTCCTCCATTAGCAGATTCAATTAATACTGAATTGACTGTGAAAAATAATCCTGGTGAAATTAGTCCTGAAAGCTTTGATCTAATAAAAAATATCTTTGAACAAAAACCTCCAATTCGTCTACTGGTGGATGGCGAAGAAGATCTGTTAGTATTACCTGTATGTCTATTTGCCCCTGAAAATTCTGTAGTAATGTATGGTCAACCTAATGAAGGGCTAGTAATAGCTGAAATTACTGATGAATTGAGAGACAAGGTTCAAAAAATAGTAAATCAAATGAAATAAGGGATGATGAGA
>JABHJJ010000053.1 GCA_018691945.1 Candidatus Nitrosopelagicus sp.
AACAAACTCTCTTGCAGATTCAAAATCTCTAAACTGTTTTTTCATATCTCAAAGTTTTAGGGTTTGCTTGTGTCAATGAGAAATAAATTTTTATCAAATCCACCTCTCTCTTCAGATTTTTTTATTCTAATTTTTTCCAACTTTTCTTTTGATACTCCCTTGAGTTGCGCAATACGATAAATGATCTCCAAGATATCTGCAAGCTCCTCAGGGTTCTTGTCGTTTTGATATTCTGTTATTTCTTCTGAAAGTTTCTTTTCCAGGTGTTCTAAAAATTCCTCGTCAGGTAATGTCTTCACACTGCAAGAATGTCCATCTTTTTGTATAATTTCAGGTATTTTGTCCCTAATTGCCTTGTTGTACTGCATATCTAGCCATTATCCTTGCTTGTTTTTTTCTTTTTGTAAAAAGAACTAGGATTAGACGGAATATTATCTGGCTTTTTTCCGGATTTTACATATTCATCCCATTCTTTTGGAGATTTTAATTTTAATTCTCTAACAAAGTCTTTTGCATCTTTTAACGGAAGATAGCCTGTTTTTGCAAATTCTGTATGGCGAGATATCGAGGAATCAATTTCATCGATAACTGATTGTTTTTCTAATTCGGTCATGGCTTGTAAAACCAATGAAAAAATATTTCCTTGTTTGGTTACCACACCATTATCCACCAATACCCTGTACACTGGAACACCAAGATAGAAACTGGAATTTCGCTCCATGTTGTTTTGTTTCCACAATTCTTGTGCAATTTGTTGCTTGCTTTGATTTCCATTTTGTAATAGAAATTTTATCATGACAGGCTGATAATTTGCTACAAATTTTTTTGAGCGTAATTGTGATTGAATAAAATTTATCATTTTTTGATATGTATCTACGGGAGGTTTGGCCATCAGTATTATTCAGATGCTTTTATTTTTCTGGCTTCAATGAATGTGGATTCACCCATTTCACTGTCCTTGTATATTTTAAATCCAAGATTTTTAATTTCCTCTCTGATACTTTCAAGTTTAGATGATGGTTTGGTAGTTTCTGAAATGAATAGCAACCCATCATCATTAAGACATCGTGATGCTTCTTTTAGATAATCCTTCCAGTTTTTACCTATCAGTGATAATGAAAATAACGCAACATCTAATTCATCATTTTTAACATATTGCGATACGTCACTCATGTCACAAGAGATGATACTGGAATCCATTGCAACGTGATCAAAATTAATTATTCTGCTTCCAAGTGCTTCAGCAACTTTAGCTTCGCCACAACCAAAGTCACCAACAATGTAGCGCTCAGGTAGTTTTTTGATTCTTTTAATCCATTGATTAAACGGAACAACTTTCCAATTCTTTCGCTCTTCTCTATAGTTTCTATGATACTCGTGCCACTCCTCAGGATTTTTCATCATCCTTTGATTGGTTGCAGATGAATCCTCAGCATTGATTTTTTGCTTTTGTTTTGTAAAATTACCATACTGTGTTTGTCTTTGTTTGATCTCAACAGGTAGAAGGATTCTGTTCAAATCTCTTCGTGTAATGCATGAGATTTCCCCTCGTTCTAGTCGTTCAAGCCATCTAATTGCTTCCTTTGATGCCTGAGCAGCAGAAATTAGATTCTTTTCAGGCAGTAATCCATCTACTGCACAATCAGCCAAAGTACGCTTGAATTTGAGACGATTTAATTTCATTTCATCATACGCGTATCCTCCAATGCTTGCCTTGATGTGATGGATGTTGACTGTTTTTTTGCCTTGGCCAGTTCTTACAATTCTTCCAATGATTTGCTGGTATAATGCATGAGTCCATGGCAATGTGTTGAAAATTAAATTCGTACATACAGATTGTAATCCATCAATTCCAGTTGAGATTGGTCGTGATGCAACCAGTACCTGGAATTCTTTGTTTAGAAATCTTGGAAGACCTGTATGATCTTCTCCGGTGTAAAATCCATAAGAATATCCTTTTTCTTTTAATGCGTTTTCAATTGTTTCAAGTATTGTTGGTTTATTTTTAATTGAAGAGCCGACATACTCTGTGTAAATAATAGTAGGTCCATCAATTCTTTCAATCATTTCAGGAATTCTTGCATCAGTAAGGTATTGTTCAATTGCCAGCGGTCTTGAATTAAGTTCTTTAAGACTAGTTCCAGTTGGTCTTTCAGAATCTACATCAACTTCATTTTTAATTACAGAAATATCGTAATTGGGTTTGTATCTAATGGAGTTGATTGTAAATTTTTCATACAGCGTAACTGCATTAGGTACTGTCGGTCTTGTAGATACATCATCATACATTTTTCCGCTCATCAATTCTAACAATGATCTTCCCTCTTGAAGATTGTTCACCACAGGTGTAGCAGACAAACCAAGAACTTTGATTTCAGGATTTTTCTTTCTTGCCAAAGTTAGTAGAAATTCCAACACCAATCTTCGTTTTGATTTTGACTCATCTGTTCCAGTTACTTTTGAGAAATGGATTTCATCAAGAACGACAAAATCAATTTTTTGCTTTGCCAAAAGTTCAGCATCAACTCTAGAGGAGTCCTGATTTAGTTTATCATAATTTATAATCCAATATTGGTGCCTGGATTCATCACTTTTTGCAGAAAATACGTCCTTGCCGGTGGTAATTACAGAGTCAGAAAATATCTCATCTGCATTTTTCTTCCAGTGAGAAACTACATCGTTTGGACAAATTATCAAAGTGACCTTACTGTCAATTACACGACTTGCAAGAATTGCAGAAAGTGTCTTTCCTGCACCGGTTCCTGAGAAATTACCAAAGTGTGGAAGTTTCTTAACTGTATATGCAACAAACTTTTGCATCAAAAATGGATCTATTATTTTTGAATTATCATTAAATCTATAATTTTTTGGAATTTTTAGATTTATTGTACCTCGATAATCTTTGAGAAAAGTTTGAACAACTAAATTTCTGTATTTATTATCAGTCTTTGTTTCATTTTCTAATGTAGTAATTGTTTTTTCAGGATCTAAAAATGCATCTTTCCATAATTGGTTAATTGCATACGTCACATAGAATTGAATTGCTTCTTTATCTGTTGAAATTGAATCAAGTATTTCAGTAGATGATAAAATTTGTTCAATTGGAGATATTACATCTGAATCTAAAGTATTATCATTTTCTACTAAACTTGCAAGTTCTTCAGATGTAGCAGTTTCTATTTCAGTATCATCTATTTTAGCATCTTCATCTAATTGTTCTTCATCAGAGTTGTAATGAGAAGTGTTTGGAGGGATTTCAGAATCTGATGTTGCATAATCCTCAATTGCTTCTAATCCTGCTTTTGTTTTACATGTTTTAGCTAAATTATTTAGAAAAT
>JABHJJ010000054.1 GCA_018691945.1 Candidatus Nitrosopelagicus sp.
ATCTGATCTATATTCTTCTTTCAGATTTAGATTTTTTAGACTCATAGAATATCATTTATGAATTTCATATTTAAGGCAACAATTCCAAATTTATTCAATGCTCCCATCGGGAAATGTCTTCTCAGTCCAATACTCCAACATCTCACAGTCGTGAGTTGTCATTGTATTTTTCAATGTTAGATTTACTTACTAATTTGATTTAAGATTGTGGTTTTGAGAAATTACTCATCTCTTGGTTCTCCATGTAATCTGTCAAATCTTATTCTGTGAACACTTAATTCTTCATTTTTTTCTTCTAATTGATTATTAACTAATCGTAGTTTTTGTTGATGAAATTCTTTATCTGCTTCTAATTTGTCGATATCGTATTGTATCTCTATCATTTTTTCTTCAGAGTTAACAAATATTTTTGAAAAAGAATTCATTTTAATTCCTCCATTTTTTTGTCGACTCTTTGAATTAATTCAGATAAAACTTTGATTTCCTCACTAGTTCTAGTAGTTCTATTCACTAACAGTGACCTAGCTGTTTGCAACTCTGAAAAATTGGCATTACCATATTTCAATTGAATGTCATCAGCTAAATTCGCAATTAACACCTCTGAGGAGTCTTCATGAATTGCACGCAATCCTTGTATCTTCAAGTTTGTCCTCCTGTGTTGTTCGGATGTCTGTATGTCATTTGGAGTTAATTCAAACCATCGCAAAATGTTGTAGAGGTCACATAGTGTACAATTATCTGAAATCATTTAATGGTCTTCTCATTTTTTAGAACTTCATCTAAATCACTTATGGCATCAGCTATCAAATCCAATTCATCTAGAATTGAATTATCATCTTTTTTCATGTCATTTTCATATGTTGTTACATATTTCATGAATTTTTTATTCCTGTCTTCTTTATTTGATGACAGTTTCTTACACATTTCAATAGATTTCAAAACAGGATTAGTTCGATCATTAAGCCATTTTGTAATAATTTTGAGACTCTTGCTGAACTCTTTTTCATTTTGTTGGTGATTCTTAATGTAATGTTGTGTAGCATCCCAAGCTAGTATTTCTCTCCTATATCCTCCATATGCAATGGATAGAAATGCAGGTTTAACTATCATAATTTTTTCTTTTTCTAGATAATGAACTCGATCATTAAGTGAATCAGATGGAAATGATTTTGTGACTAGAATACCATAATCTGTTTTTTCTTGCTTCATATTTTTCTGCAGTTGTAAAATAAAGCTACTACTCCACGCGTCAACATACTTGCAACTAATGCAAATTTTTACTTTTTCTTTTCCTCCTTCAATAACTGTTGCAACAATATCTGTATCTCCCGTGTTTGCAGTCTTATCACTGAAACCATCTTGTGGAAATGCAGATTTTAATTCCTTGATGGTTATGGTTTCACCAACTTTACCTATTGCTGTTCCTCCCAATCTAGTATCTATATTATCAATGGTTTTTTGTAGTTGCATAGTTGTTTTCTTCATTTCTGATTCAGTTGCTAATTTTTCAGGATCCATTCTTTTCATAGTCAAATCAACTATTTGCAAGAATTTACCAAAAGTTTCATCTTTTCTATGACTCTTAAGAATAGAGAGTTCTTCGTTAGTGATTCCAAGTCTAGCTAACCTTTGTTCGTCAACTTTGGAGTCACATGTAGGACACTTTACAAGTCTAATGTCATCCATTATGGTTGCCATTAGAGAATTCTCCTACAGTTAACTTTAGTTATCACTAGGGATAGTTCTATTTTGTATGTCATGATGGTGTTCGGTTATGAAACCGATACAAAACCTCCAAAGTCTTTTGGTTTACATGCCATAATTCCTGCAAAATCTGCAGTTTTTAGCAATCCACTATCTCTTGTGACAAGAACTGCATCATTAGCTTGTGCTGTTGCAAGAATTTTGTTGTCTGGCACGTGGCAAAAGCTAAATTGATTTTTTAGATTTTCTGCTTGATTACAAATTAATTTAGAATCTTTTAGAAACCTTACTTCAGTAGGTACTTTTTTAATTATCCAAGAAAGAATTTTTTCTTCTCCATGTTGAATTTTCTTTGAGACTTCAAATAGTACAACTTCTGGAATGATAATTGTAAAATGATGTTTTACTGCGATCTCAAATAATTTGGAAGATCTTGCATTTCCTTGAAAATAATCTATCCAAGGATTTGAATCAGGTAGAACTTTTGAAATCAATTTTTATTCTCCTGTAATAATCTGTGTGATTTGCTTGTCATTTCCGCTCGATAATTTTAACATGTGGAATGATTTAAATCATGCTACAAGCTATAACATGATAGAGAAAATAACATGATCAACCTCACAGACAAACAAAGTGAAATTTTAGAGGAGTTTCTAAAATTTAGTAACGAAAATGATGAAGAATCAGGACTAACAAGTGGAAGTTTGGGTAAAAGAGGAATCAATAGAAAAACATTCACAGATAATCTTGAGTTTTTGTTAAACCATGATTTATTGAAACAAGTAAAAATAATAGAACATGGTCATCAGAAATGGAAATTTTATGAAATCACATCATTTGGAATTATTGCGCTATATTTATGGCAACATGAAAATAAAGAAATTAAAAAAATAGAATTCAATGAAAAATTTTTTCCATTAATTAAAAGGCATGAGAAAGTTTTAAGAAAATTAACCAAAGACCAATTTAATCGTGCATTTGTTCATGCAATTAGTTCAATTACCTTTGAACCAGTGATAGAAGTTTATGATGAAATATCAAAAAAATATGTAACACATACAAAAGAACATGTTGCAAGTATATACTTAAAACTATCAATGGATTCTTTTATTATTTTAAGAAAGAATTATACTCTTGGTGATGATGTGATGATGGATATAGTAGATAAAGAAGGTAAAGTAATTGAACAAGTCAATTGGACAGGTAAGAACAAGGATAAATCAGATGAATTATTAGAAAAATTTGTATTTTTATTTTATTTACATTTGTTATATGGTGGACAATATTTTGAATCTATACATCCAAGAAAAATGTTTAAAAATATTAATAATTTAAAAGAAAAACATGGTTCAATCAAAGATAAATCTAATCCCCCATCAATGATGAATTTGGTTGATCTTAAGGAATTACTTG
>JABHJJ010000055.1 GCA_018691945.1 Candidatus Nitrosopelagicus sp.
AAAAGTAACTCATGATGAGAATAAAGTTCTCAACTGGGACATTAAATGTACTAAGGAGCCAGAAGAAGAAGCAATATTCTTTGGAGTATTTCTTTACAAAGCAGGAACCCCACACGACTATGAATCAAAGAAAGGCATGACATACTATTACAATAATATTGAAAGAAATGAATTACCAGGAATTACAAAATTCCTCAAAAAGAGATTTGGAGGAGAAGAATATGAAAAAGGTGAAAGAATTTTCTTAGTAGATTCAAAGGAGATCTATTCAGGTAAAGACATTGCTAAATTAGCAAATGAATTACAAGATGAATTTACAATGAATCCAATAATAACAATTGAATTACACGATACAACACAAGAACAGCTAAAAGAATGGGGCTATCCAGAAGCCAAACTTCTTCCAGTTCCTACCTAGGATATTTGAAACATTTTTGTTAAAGACATACCATTAGGAAATTTAGATGTCAGAGATTAGCGAAGTAAACGTACACATTGAAGAATTACGAAAAAGAGTAATTCGCTCAATTATATCAATTCTAGTCATTACTGTATTCATTCTAACGTTTCATGCAACGCCTTTTGATGTCATGGGCATTACATTATACTATCCATATCCCGAGCCACTAAACAACATTGCAGCCCAATTCACAAATGTAATGAGAGGGGAATTAGTTCCAGAAGGGGTTCAATTAATTCAAACAGCTCCAGGACAGGCATTTTTTTCTCAAGTTTACATAGCTGCATTGATTGGAATTGTATTAAGTATACCAATCATTGTGAGAGAGTTCATATCATTTTTGAAACCTGCATTAAAAGATAGAGAAATTAACGTAGGTCGCTCCATTACAGTTCCTGCAATAGGATTATTCATTATAGGGTGTGCATTTTCATATGCCGCAGTTATTCCGTTTATTTTAGATTTTCTTTACAGATATGGAGAATCTGCAGGATTAATTACATTCTTGAATATCATGGACTTTGTAACATTTGTTTTACAGTTTTTGTTAGCATTTGGAATATCATTTCAATTGCCACTCATAATGTATGCAGTTAGTCTATCAGGGTTAGTAGATGCAAAATTTTGGAGAAGAAATTTGAGATATGCAATAATTGCTATAATCGTATTTGGTGCAGTAATTACACCGGATGGAAGTGGCGTGACAATGTGGTTTGTATCATTACCAATGATTGCATTATATTTTGCAGGCATGGTAGTAGCTGAAAGACAAGAAAGAAAGACCCTCAAGACTTAAATGAGAATTTATCAATAGTTGAATCATGATTGAGAGTGTATTCAATTTCATCCCAGGAGGAAGCGAATGGATAATTGTAATTGTTGCAGCAGGCGTACTGTTATTCGGAGCAAAAAAAATTCCTCAATTGGCAAAAACTTTTGGTAAAGCCAAAGGTGAATACAAGAAAGGAGAAATTGAAGCTGATAGAGAACTAAAAGATTTCAAAGAAAGTAAAGACTAGGATTTTTCAATTTCTTTTATCATTGCATCATACAAATTTTTCAGTGATTCTCCATATGGATTACTCTTTGAGAATCGCGATGATTTTACATCTAATTCAGCATTAACTTTTAGT
This sequence comes from Candidatus Nitrosopelagicus sp., assembly GCA_018691945.1. Taxonomy (GTDB): domain Archaea; phylum Thermoproteota; class Nitrososphaeria; order Nitrososphaerales; family Nitrosopumilaceae; genus Nitrosopelagicus. The sequence continues at coordinate 1,594 of JABHJJ010000055.1, forward strand.
GATGTTTTCCCATTATCAAAACTAAAGATTTCATTAATACTACTTCCTTTAATGTCTCCACCAACAATACGCATCTCATGTGAGTGAGGCTTTGATGTGAAATGTTTAGCCATTATGATGAATTCGGTATCATGAAGTTTAAGATGTTCAGCCACAAGAGAGCTATCATCCCTTACAGATTTTATTAAAATCGAGGGATAAAAATCTGGAAATAATTTTTGAAAATTCTCAAAATTAGATATTATATCAAATGCTTTTACAATATCAGCATTGATTTCTCGTTCAAAAGATATCTTTAACATGAGTTTTCAAGATAAAACCAGTGTAAATTTTTTTGGGCTACTTACTACCCCAACGAGTAAACAAATCATGCTCAATATCAAATTGATCAAGACACTTACCAACAATGTGATCAATCATTGCATCTATTGATGTAGGATTTGTATAAAATTCAGTTACAGGGGGTAAAATCACAACTCCAAGTCTTGCAAGTTTTAGCATATTTTCTAAATTTATAGCAGTTAGAGGGGTTTCTCTTGCAACTAGAATTAACTTTCTAGATTCTTTCATAGTTACACCTGCTGCACGTGCAACCAAAGTTTCATCATAACCATTAGCAATACTAGATAATGTTTTCATAGTACATGGAATTACAATCATTCCATCAGTCTTGTGAGTTCCACTAGAAACGTTTGCAGCCATATTATTCTCATCGGTCACTTCAGTTGCAAGTGACTCAACATAGGATATATCATGTTTTGTCTCCATCGGGACACATTTTTTTGCCCATTCAGACATTACAAGATTTGTCTCGACACCCTTTTCTTTTAGAACTTCAAGTAAACGAATACCGTATATGACACCAGTACTACCAGTAATTCCAATCACAAGTTTCATGTACTTGTTAAATCATATTTTACAAAATATAACTGAATATGAAAATTTACGCTTGAGGTTCATCTAATTGCTGAGATTCTTTTCTTTTGTTTAACCAAATTTTGACACCAGCTGCAGCCATACCACCAAAAAGAACCATTCCAACCAGAACCATTTCAACACTCATACATAATTAAAAAATTACAAGTAGAAAACTCTTCTAAAGAAGCATTTAATTTTACAAGACAAAACAGTATCATATGATTAAGAGATCTGAAATGCAAAAAATTGCATCAGAATACACAGATCCAAAAATCGGAGTGTTAGGAAGTCATTCAGCATTAGAGATAATGGATGGCGCTAAAGATGAAAATTTTGAAACAATGGTGTTTTGTCAGAAAGGAAGAGAGGTACCTTATCAGAGATTTAGTCGAATCGCTGATGAGATAAAAATTGTGAATAAATTCAAGGACATGGCAAGTCCAATAAATCAAAAAATAATGAGAGATGAGAATACAATAATTGTACCACATCGTTCGCTTACAGCATATCTTGGGTATGACATATTAGAAAATAAGCTAAAGGTGCCAATATTTGGGAACAGGAAACTATTCCAAGCTGAAGAAAGAGAAAATAAAAGAAATCAATATTATTTGTTAAAAAAAGCAGGAATCAAATATCCAAAGATCTTTGAGAATCCAAAATCCATCAACAAACCAGCAATTGTCAAAGTGATGGAAAAAGACAGGAAGTTAGAGCGTGCGTTTTTTACAGTCACATCATATGCAGATTATAAAGAAAAATCTGAAGAAAAAATAAAGAAAGGACTTATCGCCAGAAAAGATTTAGAAAAAGCCAGCATTGAAGAATTGGCCATAGGAACATATCTGAATTTCAATTTCTTCCATACCCCAATTTC
>JABHJJ010000056.1 GCA_018691945.1 Candidatus Nitrosopelagicus sp.
GTTTTCGTCCTAATTCTGCTTGCTATGTCGGTACCGCTACAGCACTCTTTTGGCTCAAATCGAACCCTAGATCTCTTTCTTTTTCCTGATGGTTCTACACATGTTACTTATTCTTTAGAATCTGATCCATTTCTTCCTGATACCAAAGTTTCACTTTATGGTGATTCGTTAGAAAATTTAGTAGTTGAAGATGAAAATGGTTTTCCTCTGACTGCTCAATCTGAAAATAACACTCTAGACGTTGAGACTCTGGGGTCTTCAAATATTTTGATTAATTATGATACTTATTCACTAATTTCTAAAGATGGAAAAATCTGGTCTTTCGAAATAGATTCCCCAGTTGAATTTAATGTAATAATGCCACAAAATTCTGTTATTGTTGGAATGTCAACATTTCCTATTGACATGGATGTTACTTCTGATAGAACCCAAATTTTACTTCCAAGTGGTATGGCTGAAATTACATACTTTTTAGCAGTTGCAGAATCATCCCAGGTTTCATCACCTGAAGAAACTTTTGTAACAAAAGATGATAATTCTATGATATATGTCGCAGGTGGAGCCGCTGTAGCAATCGCAGCAATCGCAGCAATCGCAATCAAGATGAAAAATAAGCCAAAACAAATTGTTACATCGCCTCAAACTACTGTAATTGAAGAAAAGAATGAGCCTTTCAATATTGAAAAAGTTCTAGAAATGCCAGATCTTAGAGAAGATGATAAAGAGATAATCAAATTTATTCATGAAAATGGTGGCAGTGCATTAGAAAGTGATCTTAGAAAGAAATTCCTTTTGCCTAGAACAACAATGTGGAGAGCAGTAAAACGATTAGAACGACATGAATTAATTGAAATTACTAAAAAAGATCTACAAAATCTCATAAAATTAACAAACGTGGAGACTGACAAAAATGAATAAAATTTATGGAATAATTGTAATCTTTGCCTTTGCTGGTCTTATGATCCCAACCTCAGCTATGCAAGTTGAGGCTGCATCTGATTTAGATTACATGTTAATAATTGCTGAAAAAGGAAAAAAATACATCAAGTTAAAAATTAATGAAATGCAGAATTCAAACCTACAAGATTGGAAGAACCAACAAGTTGTACTTGATATTTATGATAAAAGTGCATATGAGATTGAACAATTAGAAAAGGCAATTGAAAATGGAGATGTCAAGTCTGCTCGAAAACTGTTTGTTTCATCCATGGATAAGATCAAACAAATTAGTCTAATGCTAAACCAAATTGCCGTAAACAAAGCACAAGATGAAGCATTACCAGATTACCCTCAAATTTTAAAACGATATGAGATGAATACTCAAAAACTAAAACAAATGTCACAAAAATTGGATGCAGATATTGACTTTTCAGAAATAGAACATCTTCTCCTACTTGGAAAGCAAAATGCAGAGAAAGGACAAAATGATCAGACAAAACAAGTAATTGATCAGATTGCTTTGAAAGGACTTGATATCAATAAACATCTTGTATCAATTAATCAAGCAAATAAAATCATAAAAGCTCAGGCATTAGCAGAACGATATGTTGATAAAATTAATACGCTAATTGTACAAGCCAAGAACTCTGGTTTACTAGATGTTGCTTCACAATTAGAAAATACGAAGATCCATCTTGCTTCTTCAAACTCTACTTCACAAATCACAAAAAACATCAAAATAATTATTACTATAAATAATAATATCAAAGAAACACAACAAAAATTAAGACAGGCAAACTTTGATGTTGATGAGATTAAATTATCTCAAAACCAAAAATTTATTGGAAAATTAAATCAATTAGAGACCAAAGCAAAATTCCTTCATTCTGAAGCAATAGGAAGTAACGCAGCACTATATTATGTAGAAAAAGCAATATCCATAATTCATGATACAAAAAATAATCTAGATGTTTCAGAAGGAAAAATCACTTCAAAAATTAAACTAATAGAGGGACTATTGCTAAAAGCAGAGAGAATCGTTCAAGAACTAACATAAACTTCATATAGATTTCAATCTCGTTTTTCATTATGACTTCAAAAGCAATCATTCTTGGTGTTGGATTACCGATGGTGATTTTTGGAGCATTCATAGCACTTTTGATAGCACCACTTGCTGAAGGGGTAGTTTCTACAATAGAATTTGTTGGAAGCCTAATTGGAATATTGGGTGTGGTCTTTATGATCTCTGGCTTGTTCTACAAAAAGGAAATAATTGTTCACGAGTAGTTGTGCCTAAAAAAATCCACATCCTTTAAAATAACCTTTGAAACTAATTCATCACATGGACAAAGAACGCATCAAGAAACTAGTTCGTGAATTAATTATTGAACTTGGTGAAGATCCAACAAGAGAGGGCCTTAAGGATACTCCTAGAAGAATTGCTGATGCATACGGTGAAATATTCTCAGGTTATGATTCTGATTCTGAACTCTCTGTACAATTCTCAGAAGATTCTGAAACTGTAGTTGCAAAAAATATTCAATTTTATTCAATGTGTGAGCATCACATGTTGCCATTTTACGGAACCATGCAGATTGCATATGTCCCAAATGGACGTGTCTTTGGAATTTCTAAACTAGTTAGAGTTGTAGAAAAATTCTCAAAAAGATTACAAATTCAAGAAAGAATTACCAAAAATATTGCAGATGAGTTGTATTCACAAGGTGTTAAAGGAGTTGCAGTAATAGCAGATGCTGAACATCTATGTATGAAAATGAGAGGTGTCAAAAATGATGCCAAAGTTACAACATCTGCATTTAGAGGAACATTTGAGGATAAAAAGACCAAAGAAGAGCTCCTAAAAGCTATGTATGCTAAATAATCCCTTATCAAAAATTAAATAATCCCCTAATCAGCAATTCATCATGCCTGCAAGAAATAACATTCATGTTCCAAGTGAATCCTGGCCATTTTTCAGTTGGTCGGTTATTGAATTCGCAATAGTAATTGCACTTGCAATTGTTGTTTCATGGCAAGTAAACCCATTCTTTGAAGATTATGTGGTTATGAATGGATGGGAATGTGAACAAGAATCACAAGAAACCAACTGTTCTATTTCTGATGAACCAGAGATGCAACAAACAATGCTTAACTGGATATTCTGGGGCATTGTAGGTATCATATTTGCTGGATGGTATCTGGGCGCTCGTAGATTTGTACTGAAAAGAACAATACTCTAAACTTATTTCAAATATTTGGTTTTATCTTCAATCTTTGCTTTTGTAAATGCAATCTTTCTGTTATTACATGATTCACATTTACCACATTGCATCTTGCCACTCAGATAACAACTCCAGGTCTTGAAGATTTCATTTCCTAAAACCTTGTAGCCTTTTTTTATCAAATCACTTTTTGAAATATTTTCTGAATATGGAGACCAAATTTTAATTTCCTTTCTAATTTTATTTTTAATTCCGTCAAATTCCCCTTGATTTAATGCAGATTGGATCTTTTTGGTAAATTCTGGTCTACAATCTGGGTATTTTGTATCACCTTTTTGTGCTCCATATGCAACGAGTTCGGCATTTAGAGTAAATGCCCATGCTGTGGCAATTGAGAGAAATATTGCATTTCTAATAGGAACTACAATAGAATATTCAAACGTACTAGGCATCTTTTTCTTTGTGCTGGTCAAAACGTTACTATCACCATACAACTCCTTCATGAAACCAATATCGAGAATTTTATGCTCTTTTAATTTTAGTAATTTTCCAATACGTTTTGCAGCCTTTATCTCCTCAGATGCTCTCTGACCATATGCAAATGTAATTCCATACAACTGGTATCCTTTTTTCAAATATGACATCATGCATGCTGAATCTAAACCTCCACTTAGAATGATAACTGCTCTTTTCATTTTCTTTTTATGATTTTAGGACCTTTGCTTGGTTTACAAACAAAAACATTAGATTCTTTTTTAGCATCTTTGAATCCTCGTTTCATTGCATTAGAAATTTTCTTTGAATCATGTTTTCTATCTGTGAATGCGATTACTGATGGTCCTGCACCACTAATTGTAACTCCATATGCACCTGCAGCTAATGCATTCTTTTTCACTTTATCAAATCCTGGAATCATATGTTTTCTTGCTGGTTCGACAATTACATCTTGTACTGATCTTCCAATTAATTCTGAATTTCTCTCTGAAAAACCTGCAACTATTCCTGACGCATTTGAGATATTTTTTATCATATCTAATAATGAAACTTTTTTTGGAATAACTCCTCTTGAAACTTTGGTTTTCTTTGCAGGAACCTTCAATTTTGGTACTGCTACACATAAAACTAAGTCATTTGGAGGTTGAATCTTTACAACTTTCAAAGGTGTTGTCTTAACTATCACAAATCCACCTAATGCTGATGCAGCAACATTATCATAATGTATTGTACCTGCACTAGCTTTTTCACCAATTCCGGCAAATTCAACCAATTCTTCATTAGTCAATTTCAAATTGTATAATTTGTTAATACCTACTGCACATGCAGCAGCTGATGCTGCACTACTTCCCATTCCATATCCAGCTGGAATATTTTTCTTAATCTTAATTTCTATACCATCATTTATCTTGAATTTCTTTTTCATTGCAGATGCAACTAATCCTGCAGTATTTTTTGATGGATTTAATGGAATGTTATCTGAACTTACTATGATAATTCCCTTTCCTTTCTTTGTCAGAACAACATTATCATAGAGTGCATCAAGTGCCATTCCAAACACGTCAAATCCTGGACCCAAGTTTGCAGTAGAGCAAGGAGCACGTACAGTTACTGATTTTACCATTAATCTTCTAATTCTTCGCCCAAGTTAATAGTTCTGCTTAGTGCACTTTGCAGACTTACCATTCCATCTCCTGTTAGATTTGAAACTGGAATCAAATCTTGCTGAAAGTCATGTCTGTTTAAACTTGATAACATATCTGATACTAGAGAAAACGTATCTCCATTTAGTTCACCAGCCAAATCTGCTTCTAACTGTGAGTCTGTTCCAGACCAGCTTAGCACTTTTTCTAATTTTTCTTGTATAAGATCAGTTTTTGTAATTACATTAACTGTTGGCAATCCTAATCGTAATCTTATTGATGTTGACAATAATGTTAGTGACACAAAGTTACTTGGAGATGAAACCATTGTTCCATCAAACAAAAATAAATTCATTTTTTCTTCTGCAACAAACTCATTTACAAAAAATGGACCACTTTGTCTATAGGCAAACAATTCAATTTGTCCTGGAGTATCAACAATTAGATAATCTGGGTTAATCGTGTCTGCTTCTTTTTGTATATCATCAATTTTAGTAGCAATTAGATCATTTGCCATTATCAATGAACCATTTGAACCCAATTGATATTTTTCCATTATTGTATTGAGATCAATATAATCTCGAACATCAATATCTGGTGAATATGGTAAACTTCCAACTCCAGGATCCAAATTCAGTGTAATTGGGAATGTGGAATTTTTTGCATAATATTCTTTAATTTTTGAAGTCAGTAATGACTTTCCCGCCCCTGCTGTGCCTGTAACAAAAATAACTTTCAATGGTTCGACAAAATTTCTTTTTTATTCGCTTATATTTGAATCTCTTAAAATTTCAGCAATGAACTGGAGATTGGCAGTAATTCCTGTTACCCTAATTCCTATCATAATCATTGCTATTCAATTTGATATTAATGCAGATGATATCTTTGCTATAGGCGTAATTCCTTTCACACTAGCCGTTCTTGCTATAATGACAAAACTAGGATTACAAGGACTAAAGCTTGCATACATTGCACGAACTTTTCTTGGTCCATTTGATTCTATAAAACGTCTAACTGCAATGCGCGTTGGTAGTGAGTTTATCAAATTTACAACTCCAATGTTTGTCGGTGCAGAATTTGCAGTCATTTACTACATGACAAAAAAAGGAATCTCAACATCAAAAGCATCATGGGTCGCATTGTTAGATATTGTTACTGAGGTATTTGCTGCAGGTGTACTTTCAATCATGGCAGGAATTCTAGCATTAGCTGCAGGTGCATATCTAGTTGGAGCAGTAGTTTTAGGAACAAGTATTCCTATAACCGGTTTATGGATTGTATTATTTTTCATGTCATCAAAGCATACATTCACACTTCCTAGAGTAATTTCATACATTGCTACTACACTAGGAAAGGAACGTGGAGAAAAATATGTTAAACAAACCAATGGTTGGATTAAAGATGTTTGTATAATGAGTAGAGAAAATCTTCATTCTAGCAAATCAAAAAAAGTATTCGTTATTGGATTCTTTGTATCAATTATATCTTGGATATGTTATGGAATTTCATTTTTAATAATTGCAGACGGTGTAGGTTTTGCAGTAGAATTCTTTGATTCAATTATGGCAGTAATGGGTGCAAATGCAATTGCTAATCTGCCAATTACAGTTGGTGGTTCAGGATTGGCAGAATTTGGAATAATTGCTTATCTTAACAATCTAGATCCATTTAATTTATCAGCTGATGTTGATCCACTTCAATGGAATGCTGTAATTGGATGGAGAATTGCCACATACTACATCCCAATTGCTGTCACATGGATCTTGTTGGTAAAATTAGCATTAAGTAAAATCAGCAAACCAAATTCTGCATGAGTGATGAATTTCAAAAATAAGATTGTAGTAATTACTGGTGCATCTAGTGGAATTGGTGAAGCAGCAGCTGAAAAATTTGCCAAAAAAGGTGCAGATATTGTGCTTGTTGCAAGAAGAAAAGAAAAGCTAGATGAAGTTGAGAGAAAACTTTCCAAATATTCTGTAAAAATTCTAGTACAAGTTTGCGATGTATCTGATAAAGAACAAGTAAAACAAATGTCTGAAAAAGTAATTGAAACATTCTCTCGAATTGACGTTCTAGTAAATAACGCTGGATTTGTAATTTATGGTAAAGTAGAAGAACTATCTATTGAAGATATTGAATCTCAAATGCAGACAAACTATTTTGGTATGATTAACTGCACAAAATATTTCCTACCATATTTTCTAAAACAAAATTCTGGTCATATGGTTAATGTGGCGTCCGTTGGAGGTAGCTTCGGCGTGCCCGGTATTGCATCATATTGCGCAACAAAATTTGCAATGTTGGGATTTTCTGAAGGATTACACCATGAACTGCATGGAACTAATGTTGGAGTGACTGTTGTAAGTCCGATAATGGTTAGAACTAGCTTATTTGATCACCCATCTTTCAAAAATTTCACAAAGTTTGCTACTGGGATTTCCTTAAGTTCTGAAACTGTCGCAAATGCAATCATAAAGGCAGCAAACTCATCTAGATTAGAAATTGTTGTTCCATCTTTTGTACGAATTGGAATTTGGTTTAAACAAACATTCCCATTTTTAATTAATCCGATAATTGGAACTGCTTTTAGAAAACAGCTTGATAAAAGAGACTCTTAGGCGTTTTCATCTATAATTTTTATTTCAGCTAACTCGTATTGAATTATTTCCGTAAGATTGATTCCTTGTTCAGCAAGATAATCCACTGTTTTTTTGCTTAGTTTTGCTTTCAGTTCATTTAATTTGAATTCACACATAACCCCTTTTTCTAAATCATTTAGTTTTACATCCTTTGAAAGATTCAATCCTTCAATAATCGATGTTCCTTGTACTGATTCATACAATTGTAGATCAACTTTCTTATCTTTTTCATTAATATCTAAAACATAGCCTGTATTGGTTAGTGATTTTGGTTTTCCAAATTTTGGTGATTCTAATTCTTTATTGATATCTTCTGGAACTTCATCCTTTTTTTTAGCCATTTATCATCAAAAATTACTATTCTTTGGCTTTATCTGACTTGCTTTTTTGCCACCAATCTAGATAATCATATTGTTTATCTGATTTTGTGCTTTCTTTACGAGATAATTTGTATCTAATGTCGCTAACTTGTTCTCTTGTTGCGTATAGACCACATCTCTTACAAATGAAATGTTTTGTTGCAGAATCTAATTTCATTATTAGACCTAATCCTTCAAAATCTATAGTATCTTCTATTTCTCTATATGGTGGAGCTCTAAATTCATAGCCATCTTCTTGTTCTTCAGCGTTAAATTCTGCTTCTAGCTGTGTTTTCTTCTTTGTTATTTCTCTACTTACACACTCAGGGCAGTTTACCAATATCGATTTCTTTGTATTTTTACATAAGAGTGTTGCCTCATTTTTGAGATCAAAAAAATGACTGATGCGCGGATTAACTCTTCATCCCTTGCGGTCAGTTCGCCCATCGACAACCACGCACCAGTACATTTCTATTATTTTTTAAAACCTATTATTTTTTGTCTTCTAAACTTTCTGTTACAATCTTTGCTGTATTATTTACTCCATTCCCATTGAAATTCTTCGAAAATTCCTTAACAGAATTAGTAAATTCCTCATAATTTTCATACATTTCTCTTATTGCTTCGGTTATTTGATTTCTATTTCGAGCAAATAACCCCAAATTCTTTTCTTTTGCCCACTCAATCTGATTGGTATGCTCATCATAAATTGGAATTCCAATTATTGGCTTGGCATGACTTCCTAAAATTTCTCCCATTACCGTATGTGAGCCATTTACCACAGCATATTTGCAGCAATCCAATACTGTTTCTTTCTCCTGTTCCGAGAGAAATCCTTTATCAATCTGAATCCAATCTATTTTTTTTTCATATGCTTCTGATATTGAATATTGGTTTCCATCTTTATCTAAAACTCTATCCACATTTTGATCATTTCTTGCATGTGAAACAACTCTCTTTTCATTTTTCATCTCAGACTGATGAAATGCCTCTTCATATCTTTCACCTGTACCATCATTAGTTGATTTGTTTCCAGTTCTCATCCAATAACCATACACTGAATCTGAAATTAGTTTCTCTAAATCACTTTTTTCAGTTCTTTCAAATTTCTTTATGTTTGCAAAATGTCCAACATAAATCACTTTATCTTTAACATCTTTTGTAAAATTTAGATTATATTCACACATTGTAAATGGTGGTTCAGTATCTGCTACAAGAATTTTAGACGCTTTGGAGATTTGTTTTGCTACAAATTTCAATGCTGGTTTAAAATATAATCTAGATTTCCATAATTTTGGTTTAAATTGATTAGTTACAAACAAACTAGTGATATTTCGACGTTCTGCTAATACATTTGAGCCCATATCTCCATCATTAATTACTAAATCAAATCCAATTTTGTTATACAGTTTGGCCTCATCTTTAAGATAACTTGAAATTTGTGTTACTAGAGGTTTATTTTCTTCTACAGGCAATAGAAAATTTAGCATAGATTTTGTTAAACTTGGTCCAAACTTCCCATCAATTGGAGTAGGCATCAATACTTCGTGAACATTCTCTTTTTCATTTGGAAATTTTTTTAATAATTTTTTGTAAATGTCACCTTTACTAAAATAATGAAACTCATTATCACCCAGTTCTTTTAATTTTTCATTTAATCTCATCATTCTGGAATAGTGTCCATTTCCCCAAGGATAGATGAATTGTCCTATCTTTGCCATAACTTTAATCCAAAATTCCCGCTTAAATTTTCAATGTTCAATTTCTAAGGAGTCCAATATTGTATGAACGTTATTTGGTCCTAATCTAACCTTGATGATTTTCTTTGTTGTCTTTTCTTTTTTGTTTAACTTTGGTTTAGATTTTGTAAAGTTTGTTCTTAGTAATTTTTCAATTTTTGAAACATATTTTTCCATTCCTATTTCTCTTGCATTTTTCATAATTTCAGAATCGATTCCAGATAATGAGATATGTGGAATCATACCTGCACCAAAAACTCTTCTTTGTAATGTTTCAACATATGTTGATGGAAAAATTAGTGGTGAAGTTGTAAGTGATATATGAGAAATTTTCTTTTCTTTTGCAGAATTAATTAGAATATCTGTAATAAGAGAATTTTTTGATAGTATATCGTCAGATTTTTTCCCAAATTTTGATATTTTATGAAATTCTAGTTCTACTTCTGATCTTAGTAATCTAGGAAGTATTTTATCCATAATTTTGACTAAATGTATTACATCTTCTCGTGTTTCATAACAAATCAAAAGTTTTACTTCAAAACCTTGTTTGATTGTCTCCAAACAGCTAACAGCTGAAAATTCATCTGTTATACAACAAACTGATTTTTGTAATTGAGAATTATTTGCTGCACCACCTAATCCTTCATCTACAAAAATACAGAGATATGCATTTAATTTTGTGACATAGATCTGTAATAACTTGTCATGTTTTGATTCCGTTCCAGGTTTTGCAGAAATTTTATGATTTTTCTGTATTATGGATGATGTTGCAGCTAACTCTAAATCTTTTATAACAAATCCTTTTGCATTTCCATCTGCTTTAACAAAAAATTTCTCACCTTTTAAAAGAAGATTTGAACCAAGTTCTCCAACTTGTGATACAATTGTTTTAAAATCATTTTTTATTTTTTTTGCAATTACAATTTGTTTTATACCAAATAATAATGCAATTGCACTAGAAACAAAAACAGGATCATCTGCATGAACACAAATTAAAAAATCATCTTTAGTTATTTTTCTAAATTTTAGATTTTTTATCTTCAAAATTTTTTTAATATTTTCTATTAGTTGATCAACATTATTTTCTGCAAATAATGATGGATAAACAACTACTAGCGTATCTTCTGTCATCTCATTTGTTATTTTTAAGGAGTTTATATTTTAGAACCTCTCTTAACTTGAGCTAATTTTGATATAATTATAATACTTGATTGGTTATTGAGATTTATGGGAAAATTTACTCAAGAGGAACTAGATAAAGTAAACAAAACTCTGTCTACTTCTGAAGATTGTCTGAAATGGGCGTTTGATAACCTTCATCCTAAATTAGCAAAGGCATCTAGTTTTGGTGCAGAAGATGCCGCAATAATTGATATGATGTTTAAAATTAATACTGATGCTAGATTGTTCACACTTGAAACAGGAAGATTACCTCAAGCAACTTTTGATGTTATAGATGAAGTTCAGAAACATTATAACACAAAAATTGAAATTCTCTTACCTGATACGAAAGAAGTTGAAAAAATGGTTAACGAAAAAGGCTTAGACTGTTTCTATGATAGTATTGAAAACAGAAAACTATGTTGTGCTATACGTAAAGTTCACCCAATGAATAAAATGCTCAAAACACTTGATGGCTGGATAACTGGTTTACGAAATGATCAAAACCAAAATCGCTCAACTGCAAAAATGTTAGAAATTGATGAAATGCATGATGATATTGTTAAAGTCAATCCACTCATTAATTGGACATATGAACAAACATGGGATTATGTCAAAACCAATAACTGTCCATACAATAAACTTCTAGACGAAGGCTATCCTAGTATTGGATGTGAGCCATGTACTAGACCAATTAAGATCGGTGAGGATATTAGAGCAGGTCGTTGGTGGTGGGAAAATGATGAACACAAAGAGTGTGGCCTTCATATGAATCACGACAATTAAATTAATCCTACAAAATAGTTTCATATTGATTAATGCACACGGTGGAAAATTAGTAAATCGAGTCAAAGATGTTGATCCATCTGGACTAATTTCAATTGATATTTCTGCAGATTTAGCAAATGATGTAGAAAATATTGCAGATGGAATATTTTCTCCATTAGAAGGATTTCTTAACCAACAAGATTTTGAATCCGTCATTTCAAAAGGAAGACTTGCAAACGGTATAGCGTGGACTATGCCGACTGTCTTAGACGTTGATGATGATACCGGTAAAAAAATGAAAGAGGCTGGCGATGTATTACTTAAAAATCCAGATGGAACAGGAATTGCAATTTTACATGTAGAAGATGTCTACTCTTATGATAAACAAGCTACCATGAATGGAGTTTATGGAACAGATGATGAATCGCATCCTGGTGTTGCAAAAATTAATTCAATGAAAGACTTTCTTGTAGGTGGAAAAGTTGATTATATTCAAAGCCAAAATGAGACTGAAATTAGAAAACATAGAATGACTCCAACTCAAACAAGAGAGTTATTTGAAAAAGCAGGATGGAAAACAATTGTTGCATTCCAAACTCGAAATCCTCCACATGTAGCACATGAAATGTTACAAAAAAATGCGATAACAACACGTGATGGTGTATTTGTAAATCCATTAATTGGAAAGAAAAAACCTGGTGACTTTAAAGACGAAATTATTGTAAAAGCATACGAAACAATGATTGACAAATACTATCCAGAAAATAAGTGTCAATTAGCAACTCTGCATACGGAAATGAAATATGCTGGACCAAGAGAAGCAATTCATCATGCCATAATGCGTCAAAATTATGGATGTACTCATATCATTATAGGACGAGATCATGCTGGAGTTGGAAAATTCTACGATCCATTTGCAGCACATAAAATATTTGATGATTATCCAGAACTTGAAATAGAACCAATCTTTTTCCCAGCATTCTTTTACTGCAGAAAGTGTCTAACATTTACAAATCCAAATGTTTGTCCACATAGTGCAGATGATAGGGAACAAATTTCTGGTACAAAAATGAGAGAGATGATTAACAATGGCGAATCACCATCAGAATTTATCCTAAGACCTGAAGTTGCCAAAGTAATTATTGACTTTGATAAACCATTTGTTGAGTAGATTTTTATCAAGATCTGGTAAATTTAGAATATGAATTATAAAATACCGATAATTCTTTTTGCTTCTCTAATGTTTTTTCCTGCATTTGGACAAGAAATGGCACTGAACGACTCTCTCTCTATGGCAAAATTTGACATTAATTGGAATGACTTTAACATACCTTCAAGAGATGCAACAATAATTCCATTTGATGAAATTCACGAAAGAACTTGGCAAGTGAATCTTGAAAATAAATTACTGTATGGTAATCCTGAAGGAACTGCAGTGATACGATTGTATGATGCAAATATTGAAAATAAATTTGTTGAAATAGGAATGGGTGGCATTCCTGATAGACCTTTTTGGGTTGCTGTACAATTACCTGAAGAGGGATATGTTGTTGTACATGACAAACTCGAGAGAGGTTGGCTCCCTGGGGCCAAAGTGATATTGGCATATTCTGATTCTGCCGGACTAACTATCAACAATGGAGAAAGAATTGTAATATCAAATCTAGATGTTGAGACTCTTGCAATTGAAGCATATTCTGTATGGGGCATGAAAGGTTCACAAGATCCACCTGCAACTACAGATGGATTCTTAAATCTAGAAGTTATTTCTGGTGATCCAACAGAGGGTCCACTTCATATGTTTCCATTCATGGTAGTAGGTGCACTTGGATGTGTAGTAGTATTTTTACTGGTTTCTAAGAAGCGGAATTAGTTTTATAATATTTACATCCATTTCTTATCTTACAAACCTCACACATAGGAGAAATTGGCTTGCAAATGTTTTGTCCATACATAACAAATGTATCATTTACATCAAGCCAGTATTTCTTAGGAATTTTTTTCATTAATGCAAATTCTGTTTCTTCAGGAGTCTTTGTCTTGACCAATCCAAGTCTATTTGAAATTCTATGAACATGAATGTCTACTGGGATTGCAGGAATCTCATATGCATAAACTAGTACACAGTTTGCAGTTTTTCTTCCAACCCCTGGTAAATCTACCAATTTTTCTAAATCATCAGGAACCTTTCCCTTGTACTTTGTATCAATAATTTTAGAAACTTCAATTATTCTTCTTGCTTTTACATGATAGAATCCTATTGACTTTATTATTTTTTCAACATCCTTGATTTTTGCACCAGCTAATTGTTTTGCAGTTTTATATTTCTTGAATAATTCTTTGGAAATCCTAGCAGTGCTTTCATCTTTTGTTCTAGCTGATAATATTGTTCCAATTAATATGCTGAATGGACCATGTATTTCTGCATCACGTAAATCTCGTAATGCTGTCATCCTAGGAGGTTTGACTGCATTCATTGTTTTATGCATTCCATCTAGAATTTTTTTCATATATGTTTGATGTGATACAAGTCTTATATCTGTAAAACCTTTGTAATGATTATGGAGTTAACATCTGAAGAGAATGCTGCGTTAAATGGAGAACATGGTGATACATTACAAACTGCATACAGAATACTAGTTGCAACAGGCGAGGCAACTAATGCAGAAAAACTAATTCCTATAAAATGGGCACATCTTTCAGGTGTCAATTATAATACAATTGGTGATGCTGGCGAACAATTTCTTAGAGAATTAAGTAAAGATGCTCGTGTTAAAGTAAAAGCAACTGTTAATCCTATGGGAATTGATTTTGATCACATTTCTGAATTTAATCACATAGACGATGAATTTATCAAAAAACAGGCAAGTATTCGTGATTCTTACATTAGGATGGGTGTGGAACCAACCTTTTCTTGCACTCCATACGACATATTTGATCTACCCGAAAAAAATACCCAAGTTTCATTTGCTGAAAGTAATGCTGCCATCTTCGCAAACTCACTTGGTGGATTAAAGACAAACAAAGAAAGTGCATTTAGTGCACTTGCAAGCGCAATTACTGGTAAATCTCCTTACTCTGATCTACGAAAAGATGACATTACAACACCAATGACAATTCGAATGAAGATGGATAATCCAAATGAACTAGACTTTGGCATGCTTGGATTCTTTGCAGGAAAAGTTGGTGATACATCTGTTAACATCTCTGGTGTATCGCAACCAAACAGGCGTAGTTGTAAAGCCTTGTGTGGTGGAATGGGAACTTCAGGTACGTGCGCAAAATTCCAATTTATAGATTCTGAAGATGAAAAATCTGAAAAGGTCGATTTTGGAAAAGAAGAGATGAACGAAGTCTTTGATGAACTAAATACTGCTGAAAAAGGTGACATAATCACTCTTGGAAGTCCTCAATTAGGATTGGAAGAGTTATCTGATTTATCAAAGATGCTAAAGGGTAAATCATTTGAAAAACGTTGTTTAATTTTTTGTTCAAGAGCTGTACAAGAACAAGCACGTACTCTTGATTACATTAATGAAATTGAAAGAGCCGGAGGAGAAATTCTATCTGATTGTTGTACGTGTCTTACTCCATTAATTGATACTAATGAGACTGATGCTGTCACCACCAACTCCATCAAAGGTGCATACTATCTGAATAACTCAACAGGTGTTAATGTAAATCTAAAACCTCTCACTAAAATTATTGAAGATGAAACAAAATGAGTAAAATAATTGTTCAAGGAGTTGCACAAGGAACTGTTCTAAAAACTACTAGCCCAATTAATTTTCTTGGTGCAGTTGATAAAAAAACAGGCGTAATCCACGACAAAAAATATGATATATTTGAAAAATCAGTTAAAGACACAGTACTAGTATTCCCTCATGGAATTGGAAGTAGTGTTGGTGCATACACTATTTACTCGTTAAAATCTAATCAATCAGCACCTGTTGCAATGATTTGTCAAAAAGCAGATCTCACTGTTGCATCTGGCTGTGCACTTGCAAATATACCAATGATTGTAGTATCAAATGAAGAATTTAATTCTATACAAGATGGTAATCAGATTACTATTGATACAAAATCTGAAAAAATTTTCAACTAACCCATTTCTGTAACTTTACTTGAACCCGTTGGTAATACTCTAACATAATCATCAATTAGAAATATTTTTTTAAATCCCTCATCTGTTTTATCAAATTCTGCTCTAATCTTTTTTGCAACATCAGACATTGTTGAACCACCTGGTTCAATTACTGCATAACACAAACATTTTTTCTTAATTGGTTCTGGCGGGCCACAAACCATCAAATAATTTTCATCTTCTTTAAAAATTCCAACTGCAAGTTTTAGTGATGAAACTTTGATGAAATTTCTTGTACCATTAATCATAAATGATCCTTTAGCCATTGACTGTCCTGCTGGTGCACCTTTTTTCACCTGATCGGGGTTGACCCAGAAACTACTCATTCCATATGCAGATATTTGCCATGCACGACTAAAGCAAACTGTAGCATGTGCAACTTCTTCCAAACTTAGTGGCAGTAATTCTTCATCTTCTGCTTTCAGCAAAAAAAACGGTGAACCATGAACTTCTGCATGAAAGACCTTATCATTATTCTCTAGATATTTTCTAATTATTGCACTATTTGATGAGCTGTCTCTTCCTCCAACTGCTAAAATCCCATCTGATGTGAAAAACCACCGATATCTCTCATACCAGCTTTTCTTTCTTACTTCTTTGAATCCAACCGAACCCTTTGCAATTTCTCCTTTTTCAATTGTTTTTTCTAATTTTTCTTCTGTCTTCTTCATTAATTTCTCAATTGATTTTACTGCGCCTTTCTGTTTCTTTGACTCATCAAATAATTTTGAAGCAATTGTTGGAAGAGATGAATCAGGATCTATCCGAATCTTTGATTCATTAATCTTCATGTAAGGAATCCCTTTCTCACTAATTATTTCTGCATTTTTTTCTTTTAGTAAAATGGTAATGCTTTCGTCTCTAACATTATGCTGACCTTGTGATGTCATTGTAAAAAGTAAATTTGCAATTTCTGATATTGTTTTGGATTTTTCTATTACTACATTGATTGCATTTTTCTGTTCAGTTAATGTTTTTTCTAGAGATTCTATTTTTTTATCAGCTGGACTACTGAATAATGATTTACCCTTTTCTAAAATTTCTTCAGTAAATACAGTATCTAATCCTTCATTGAAACTATTTACTTTCTTTGCATTCAAATTATCATCTGAAAACCTTATTGGATATGCATCATGTACATCATCTTCAATTATTACAGATGGATCATGTGGACCTAGTGTTACTTTAGAAATAGTTGATGTGATAATCTCAAACAATGCATCAAACTCCTGTTCTGTA
>JABHJJ010000057.1 GCA_018691945.1 Candidatus Nitrosopelagicus sp.
GCAATGTTTTCTTGTATAAGGATAGCACGACTGTTAATATCTAACATGCCAGTATGATATGCAGCGCTATCAGTAGGTACTGCTGCAATTTTTTCTGCACTTATCAACATTGTATCAAGATCAGATTGAATTCTTACAAAATTTGTAGAATCAGTTGGGAATATCCAAACAGGGTTTCCTGTTGCAGGAAGATTTGCTTTAATTGAATTAATGTCAGCGATGATTGATTGAGGATTTGATGTTGCTACAATTCTATCTAAGAAACCAACCGATTGATCAAGAGGGTATACATCACTTGCATAACCTGTATATGATGCATAACCACCAATTGCAATTATTGCAAAGATACCAACGAGTGCAAGTTTGTAGAAATTATTAGCCAATTTTTCCTCTTTTGTTATTTTATGCTTTGTAGATTGTGGTCTTTTATATCTTGTATGAGAGAAACTTAGCCATGAAATGTAAAAGAATCCTACAGCCTGTAGTGCAATAATAGGTACGAATATAGGATTATTAGAAAATATTGCGATGAATATTCCAAGAATTCCATACACAGCAAAGAACATTTCCAATAAAGTGGTCTTTGAGAAAGGTAAGTTGTATGCTTTATCTCGCCAATCATCATCATTTGTAACAATTCCATACTTTGGAGTTCGAAGAAATTCATTCTTTTTACCAAATACTCCATCAAACACAGCTACAGTATTATTCACAGACATCCCAATTGAGTAAACAAGAAGATATGGTAATGCCTTTGCATGTCCCTTCCAATTATTTTTGTACATTTTATTAATGACAAGAAGATACGCACCTGGGCCCATAGCAAGATAGGTTGCTAAAGTTAATGCAGGCAAAAAGCTGACAATGTAAAGATTAACTTCAGATGCAAGAAGTATTGGGAGTGTAATAAATTGTATTAGCATAAGTGGAAAAACAATATGTCGTGTAAGTTGAATGAAAGCCTGTAGTTTTGCATCAAAAGCTATTTTTCTTTTAAGTAGGATATCACCAAGCAGTTTAACAGCACATTGTATAGAGCCCTTAGCCCAACGAAACTGTTGTCTTTTTGCCCCATTCATTTGTACTGGGAGCTCTGCATCAACTACTATATCAGGTAAAAATAGACATTTCCAGCCTTTCATCTGGGCTCTATAACTAAGATCTAAATCTTCTACGAGCGTTGCAGTGTGCCAACCGCCTGCATCATCAATACATTCTTTTCTCCAGATACCTGCAGTTCCATTAAAATTCATGAATAGTTTAGAATTACTTTTTGCTTTTTGTTCTACCAAGAAATGAAAATCTAAATTTAATGCCTGAGCTTGCGTAAGAGCAGAATAATTTTCATTGATATGTCCCCATCTACATTGAACAAGACCAATATTTGATTTTGTAAAGTGAGGTATTGCTTTTTTCAGATACCACGTTGGAGGAATAAAGTCTGCATCAAAGATTGCAACAAATTCACTAGTAGTAGATTTCATTGCATGTTTTAAAGCACCAGCCTTGTATCCATTTCGTGTCCCCCTACGAACATGTTCAATATCAAATCCTAAACTTTGGTATTTTTTTACAGTATTTGACATTGTTTCAACAGTATTATCATCAGAATCATCTAGAACCATGATTCTCATCTTATCTTTAGGATAATCTTGTTGACATACAGCATCAACTAGTCTTGTTGCAACGTACTTTTCATTATAGATTGGTAGCTGAATGGTGATTGTTGGTTCACCGACCTCAATAATTGGATTAATATCTTTCCGGCGACTGGATAAAAATGCCAGATAATAGAAATTACAGGTATACCCAATGATTAGAATTGCACAGAATATGAAAATTTGAAATATAAATTGAGTGAACGGATTTCCTTCCAATGTCTACCACTTTGAAACTTGTATCGGTGCTATATATCTGAAATCAGAAAGATTACTTTTGTTCAAAGATTTTGATGGCTTTTGGAGGACAAACTCCCTCACATGCAAGACAGAAAATACAATCAGGTTCTTTTGACATTAATGGTTTCTTATCAGACGCAGGATTTCCAGAAAATTCTGCAAATTCATAAACACCTACAGGACATGCATCGATACAAGCACCATCTGCAACACAAATATCAAAATCAACTGATACAAATTCGCCCCATACACCCATAATTCCATTTTCAGTTCCAATTCGACCCCATGTTTTAATCTCATGGCCAGTTTCAGCTTCGAACGATGGAGATTGTTTCATTTTAGATTTATACTCAATGTCGATTGGTCCAGGCTTTGCACCATCTGGTATTTCCATATTCGCTTCATCGATTTCTTCAATTGCATCATCTTCAGATGCAGCTTTTGGTTTTGGTTTTGCATTAAGAACAATCATTGCTAGAGGTGTTAATTCTTCTAATCTTTTGATTGATTCTTTTTCAGAAATTTTTTCAAGTTTAATTAATGCAGCACGGAATTTTTCTTCAAGTATGGTATTACGTAAGACAGTATCAGTAACCATCTTTGCAAAATGATCAGCTTTTTTTCTATAATCTTTTAACCAATGTGGATCACCGAATTTATCAATTGGCCAAATTTGATAGATAATATCAACAACTTCGCCAGTTACAATTTCTACAGTGACATTCAGATCAACTTTTTCATAATTTTTATCATATTGATTAGACATATTTTCTTCAGTCCAATTGTATGTAGCAAATATTCTATCTGCATAGATTTCCATTTCAAATGCCTTTTTCAAACCATCATGGATAGATTTTATTTCAAGTGGATCATCTAATTTGAATGGCAAACGATACAATCCCAGTTTAAATCCGTGTAATGGATAAACACCTCTTTTTGCAGTGGGGGATTCCATTGTGTAAACACGATCTTTCAGTAATAGTGACATTTACACTAATTGCGTCTCAATTAGTTAAAAATGTTATCGAGTGACAAGTAAGAATTTCATTGAGTGTTAATTTTCTGTTGGATTTGACTCACACTTTACAACTAAGTCACTGTTTTGTTCATCAATAATTCCACATGTATCGATATCTTCTCCACCATCAATTATATCAAAACCAAGTCCACCAAAAATATAATCTTCACCAGAATGACCTTTGATTATATCATTTCCAGATTGGCCAGAAATATTGTCGTTGCCTTCATTTCCAAAGATTATATCATTGCCTTCACCACCCAAGATACAATCATTGCCTTTATTTCCAGAGATTATATCATCACCACCTTTTGCAAATATTAAATCAGGAAGTGTGGTTCCAATTAACAAATCATCATCTTCAGAACCTACAATTGTATTGTAGTGAGATGGAGAATTACCACAAGCCTGAACAGAGATTACCTGGGACGAGAATGATGAATTTCCAAATTTATCAGTTGCAGTCCATGTGACTATTGTTTCACCTAGTGGGAATACTTCAGGTGCATCGTTAGTAATCATTGGGGAATCATCAATGATATCTTCTCCATATGCTAATCCAACATCAACAAGATTTGTGGTGCTTACTGCGTCAATAACTATGTCTTGAGGAGTATTCAATGATGGTGCGGTTGTGTCAATAACTGAGATGGTTTGAGTGGTGAATGCTGAGTTACCAGAGGTGTCAGTTGCAGTCCATGTGACTATTGTTTCACCAAATTCATAGTATTGCGGAGCATTATTTGTAATTTTTACATCACTAATTGGTTCAATTACAAAGATTGAGTCTAATGTAATAATATTATTTGATTTAGAAGTTGCATTTACAATGACATCTTCAATCTGTTCAATTACAGGAGCTGTTGTGTCAATGACTGAGATGGTTTGAGTGGTGAATGCTGAGTTACCAGAGGTATCAGTTGCAGTCCATGTGACTATTGTTTCACCTAGTGGGAATACTTCAGGTGCATCGTTAGTAATAGAAGAAATTGCTACTTGATCAGATGCGTCTGCAAAACCAAATTCTATAATGTTGGAATCCAATGAGGTGGCTTCAACTTGGATATCTGTTGGAGCATTGATTGTAGGAGCTGTTGTGTCAATGACATGTATTTCTTGTTCCAATGTAGATAAATTGCCTGAAATGTCAAAAACAGTCCATGTTACAATGGTGGTTCCAAATTCAAACGAGTTTGGTGCATCATTAGTAGCAGAAATAATCTCAGTGTTATCTTCATATACAATTAATGGTAAATCAAGTATGTTATCAGTTTGATTTATTGCTTCAAAGATTAGAGATTCAGGCTGTTCGATTGTAGGAGCTGTTGTGTCAATAACTGAGATGGTTTGAGTGGTGAATGCTGAGTTACCAGAGGTATCAGTTGCAGTCCATGTGACTATTGTTTCACCTAGTGGGAA
>JABHJJ010000058.1 GCA_018691945.1 Candidatus Nitrosopelagicus sp.
ATCTGAGCCTAAAGAAGAAGTTACAGAAACTCCTGATATTAGCGCAGAACCACTAGATTCTGAGCCTAAAGAAGAAGTTACAGAAACTCCTGATATTAGCGCAGAACCACTAGATTCTGAATCAACTGATTTGAAATAGTCTTAATCCCTCCTATTTTCATTTTATATCTACAATTTCCTGCCAAATTTCATACTAGTCTTAAAATAAGGGAAAGCGAGTATTTTTTTTAATATGGCAACTAAAAAGACATCTGGTCGTTCTCATGGATTTAAACACAAATCTAGATCTGTAATGACAAAGAAAGGTCCTCGTGGAGTATCTTTCTTATTGCGAGAGTATAATGTTGGTGATAGAGCTCTAGTCCAAATCGACCCGTCACAACACAAAGGATTACCTCACAGACGTTATCATGGAAAAGTGGGACTTGTTACTGAGGTTGGTAGACGACATGTAATCTTAGATGTAAAATTAGGTGAAAAATCAAAAACTTTAATCACTAGACTAGACCATATCAAACCATTCGGTGTATAAAATGGAAGAAGTAAAAAAGAAACAAGCAGTTTCACTTTCTGAAGTGAAAGAATTGTTGAAAAACCAAGATCCAGAGAATATGGATCAAATTCAAAGATGGACATTTGATTATGTTTCAAAAGTTTCAAACTTGGAAGCTGAATCTGCAAAAAAGATGAAACAGCAACTTATCAAAGATTGTAAAATTACTGAAGAAGAGGCAGTTGAACTAATCAACATATGTCCAAAGACGATGTCTGAATTGCGTTCTTTTACATTTGGATGGAAAAAATTAATTCTAACTGAAACTTTAGAAAAGATTCTCAAAATCATCAAGGACAATAGCTAGATAATTAGGTGATTTTTTTTGGAAAGGGGAACTACCCAGTCACGTAAATATGAAGAATATGCATATGTTTTAGATTTTTCATCCAGAGGAAGATCAAAGACAGTACGAGGACGAGAAGGAATTATTGTAACTGCATTAGGTGAGGAACGTTTGACACTACTAGAAATTCTTGGATTAGATGAATCTGAATTTGAAATCGGCGAGAAAATCTACATTGGGAAGGAAGGACGAACAAAAGTCCAATCTGTTTTAGGAAAATTAGATTTTGAACAATTATCTGATTCTGCACAAACTGAATTAAATAATGTAGTCTCTACAATTGTCACAAACAATGAATCTAGATTTGTAAATTATATTAACAATGCACAGCCATTAACCCCCAGAAAACACTCGCTTGAACTAATTCCTGGAATTGGTAAAACGTACTTGAAAGTAATAATTGATGAAATTAACAAAAAAAAATTCGATGACTATAAAGATCTTGAATCACGCGCTGGAATCAAAGACCCTGTAAATCACCTATCTAAAAGAATCATTGAAGAAATTTCTGGCGAAACACAGTTTAGACTATTTGTCAAAAAATGAATATTAGAAGAAAATTAGGGCAAAATTTTCTTAATTCAAAATCAATTGCGAAATTCATTGTCGATTCTGCAAAAATATCAAAAAATGATATTGTTTATGAAATTGGAATTGGTAAAGGAATTCTCACTCCACTTCTTTGTGAAGAATCAAAAAAAGTAATTTCTGTTGAAAAAGATCATCAACTTTATGAGGAAACTCTCGCCAAATTTTCTAAAATTAAAAATCTCAAAATCATTTATGGTGATGGATTCAAGCAATATGAAAAATTTGATATTTTTGTTTCAAATTTACCATATTCAGAAAGTAAAAAAGCAATTCAATGGATGCTGATGAATAAATTCACATATGGAATAGTTATGGTTCAATATGATTTTGCAAAAAAACTATTGGCTGAAAAACAAGAACGAAAAGCTGTATCTGTTTTAGCACAATCCGGATTTGAGATGAAAATTTTAAAGAAAATTGGAAAAGAGAATTTCACTCCAAATCCAAA
Source organism: Candidatus Nitrosopelagicus sp. (assembly GCA_018691945.1). Classification (GTDB taxonomy): domain Archaea; phylum Thermoproteota; class Nitrososphaeria; order Nitrososphaerales; family Nitrosopumilaceae; genus Nitrosopelagicus. The sequence continues at coordinate 1,939 of JABHJJ010000058.1, forward strand.
AATTGACTCTGCCATAATGTCATTTTTAAGAAAAGATACATTTTCAAAAGAACTAATTCAATCTGTAAATCTAATGTTTTCATTTAGAAGAAAAAAACTTCAAAATATAGGAAAAAAATTAGGAATAGAAATAGAATCTAATCAGAGATTAGAGGCGATGAACAATAATGAAATTATCAAATTTGCAAAAAAAATTAGAAAAATCTGAACAATATCTGCCTGCGGAAGACACCTTTTTTCTTGCAGATCAGTTAAAGGATCTCAGTGGAAATTCTGCATTAGATATTGGATGTGGTTCGGGTTATCTAACAGATGTCTTAAAATCTGCTTTTGATCTTGTGGTTGGTACTGATATTAGTTTCAATACTCTTCTTGAACAAAACTACAAAACTCAAAATGCAATATGCTGTAACTCTGCTGATGCATTAAACCAAAAATTTGATTTAATAATTTGTAATCTTCCATATCTTGCAACTGATGAAATTATTGATGTTGCAACTGATGGTGGTAAAGGTGGATTGGAAATTCCAATAGAAATCATAACTTCGGCATTACCTCATTTGTCTCAAAAAGGAAAGTTTCTTTTTGTAACATCATCACTATCTGACTACATGGGATTGGTAGGTTTCGTAAAATCTCAAAATTTTGAGGCTAAAATTATAGATAAAAAAAAATTATTCTATGAAGAACTAATAATTGTACAAGTAAACCACTCACTTTCGTAAATTTGTTTTTGCAAGATTTGTAATCTGTTCTGACATTTGTGTTGTTGTAGCATCTCCTCCAATATCAAATGTAACATATTTTCCTTCATTGATTATTTGTTCAGTCGCACCAAAAATCGCATCTCTGATGTCTTTTTCTCCTAAATAATCTGCCATCCATGCTCCTGCAAGTACTGTAGCGGTAGGATTAACTTTATTTTGACCTTTGAATGATGGTGCACTTCCATGCGCTGCTTCAAACATGGCATAATCTTTTCCCATGTTTGATGAATAAATTAATCCAATTGATCCCACAATTCCTGAAGCAAGTTCTGAAATTATATCCATGAATAAATTTGTGCTTACCAATACTGAGTTGTTAAACTGTTCTGGATTGATAACTAATTGTTGTGCCATATTGTCGATGTAAATCTCTTCTAATCCTATATCTGGATAATTTTTTAATGAATTTTGCACTTCTTCAAAGAATAAACCATCCGTTTTTTTCAAAATATTGCGTTTTGTTATTGCTACAACTTTGTTTAACTCGTATCTCTTTGCCCAATCTAGAGCTGAGTCCATAAATCTGGCACATCCTTTTCTTGAAATTTTTCTAATCGCGATTGCAGTATCATCATTAAGTTGTGTTTCAACTCCTGTGTACAATCCTTCTGTTGCTTCTCTAAAACATACAAAATTTACATTTCTATTTGGTGTTAATCTCTTGAAAGTTTTGACTGGTCTGATATTTGAAAACAACTCAAATTTTTGTCTTAAAGTTACTGCAACACTTCTTGGGGCTCCTGGTACTGGTATTGTTGTTGTTGGTCCTTTGAAACATGCATCAACCTCCTCTAACGTTTTCATAGTTGAATCAGGAATGTATGATACGTCTTTTCTACCATTTTTTTCCCATTGCTCAGATCCTGCATCACAAAATATCATTTCTGCCTGCAAATTACATTCTTTTAGAATTCCAGTCATTGCATCAACAATTTCTGGCCCAATTCCATCACCCTTCATTATTGCAACTTTTTTTGTCATATGAAAATCATAATTTTCAATTATTTAATACATTAGAGTCAATGAAGTCAATATCGTATGAATGAAATAAAAATACATGAAGTAATGTTCCTATATGGTTCCAGATTTATCAGTTGAGAATTCATTTGAACTTATCACTTCTGAATCAAAAAAATTACATCAAATTATTGAGGTCATCTCTAAAATCCCTGAAAAAAACATACCTGACATAATCAATCTATATTATCAGGCAGTCATGGTGCAAACTCTAGCCAAAAAACTCAAAAATGATTTTGGGTCTTTTGATAAATCTGAACATAAAAAATTATCAGATAAAATAGATAAAATTGAAAAATATCTAGTTGATAATTTTTCTAAATCTCTTCATCCTGAAATATTAACTCAATTAACAAATTCCATTCAAAATTCTACTGAAAATCTCAAACTACTTGGAAAAAATTCGGAACAAAAAACCAAAGAAACTATTGAGAAAGAGGCATTACTATACAAAGAATTACGTGAATTGATGAGTACAAAGGAATTTGTTGAACAATATGAAATTGGTTTAAAGGATGATTGAAACTATCTCAAAAAATCTTGTTAATCTTAAACAAGAATTCAGACGTGTATATTGTGGAACTAGTCATGTTCAGGAAATCATGCCACTGAATGAATCTGATGATTTTCCAATTCCTCAAAATGATCTAGACTCTCTTCATATTTTTTTACAAAATAATTCTATTTACTATGATAAATTTGAAACAAAAATTAACGATGTAAATTGTATGATATATGAAGGTGACATTAACAAATATTGGTTAAA
>JABHJJ010000059.1 GCA_018691945.1 Candidatus Nitrosopelagicus sp.
ATTTTTTCCATTTTTTTACGAGTTAATAACTAATCGAGTATTTCTCAAATAGACTATAACGTTAAAGACATACGAATATGATCAATTCCAACTCGTTGGAATATCTCACCCTCTTCAATAAAACCACATTTTTTATAGAAATTCCTTACAAAGTATATTGAATCTAAGAACATTTTAGAATAATTTTTAGATTGATAATATTCCCTTGATTGTGAAATACAGTCTTTTCCATGATTCTTAGTTCTAAATTCTTTCAAAATTGCCATTCGCTCTAATTTAATATCTGGTTTTACTATAACAAATCTCACAGCACCAACGACATGTTTTCCATCAAATATGATAAAATGATCACAGATTTCGTCATATTCATCAAATAGTTCAGATTCCAAGATGCCTAATTCATCTGTAAATACATTTTTTCGAATATCTCTAATTTTTGAAAAATTTTTATCATTTATGTTTAATTTTAATAGATTAGTTTCAGACATTGAAAGATGTCACTTAGTTTGAAGTGCAGTTCTGTTTGGAAATAAATGCAAAATTGCATCATTATGTTCTAATCTAATTTCAGCACGCCCAATACGACTTTTGTAACATTTAATTTTTTTACCATCAATAAAATTAAATTTATCAATTTCAACCAATGTTAACTCTTCTAATTTCCCAAGAGTTTTGTATACTGCAGATAGAGAGATGTTTAATTCATGCGCAATCTGGGGTGCATCTTTTGCAACACTAATTATGGAAAATAATACTGAGCGATGGCACGCATTGACAAGAGAATCCATAATTTTTTGCGTGATATCATATTCACTTAATTGTAAAACATTTGGTTTTGGGAGTGCTTCACGCACAATCTGCTTTTTCATTTTACTAGACATCATTTGGAGTTAACGTTAACGAGGCGTCAGGTTTTTTTATAGTTATCTCTGCATTTTTTATTCTACTCCTGTATACCTTGAATCTACGCCCTTTTTCAGAAATTTGCCATTTGTCAACTCTAATTAATGTTAATTCCTCCAAATCGGATATTTTTTTGTAAACTGAACTAAGAGGAATCTTATGTTTTTCAGATAATTCTGCTGCAGTTTTTCCTTTTTTAATAATTGAAAAAATAATTGCACGAGATTCCGCATCTGCAAGCATTTCGAGTACCTTTTGGGTAACATCATATTTTTTTAATTGAGGTAATGTAATGCGTCTAGTCATAATTCTATAATCAAAATAGGTTATTTAAAATGATTATATATTCTTAGAATTTAGAATGAAAAATCAGGATATTATAATTAATGACATGGAAAGCCTGCTGCATGTCTCATATCGTGAGTTAGTTCATGAATTAACATTTCATCAAATGCTTGTTCGCCCATCACTATGCTAAAGATATGTCCTTGATCAAAACCTACAATAAATAATCCAAATCCAAAAACAAGTGCTAAAACAGCAATTGCAACTTTAGATATATTGGAAGTTGTAATTGTGGTTTGTGATTGTATCATAGGTTTTTGCTAAATACAATATATTTAAAGTAACTGACAAATGTTTCATGATATGAAGATCTATCTCCTAATAGTTCCAGCTGCAATTGGAGTGATTTTTGCAGGTCTTTTAGATCTCAATACTTCTGAAACATCAACTAACGCATTCATTTTAAATAAAGAAAATTTATTACAAGGAGCAACCATTCTAGGCGATCCAAATGCAGGGACTACAATAGTTGAATTTGGAGATTATCAATGTACATTTTGTTATAAATTTCATAAAGAAACAATGAACAAAATTTATGAGAAATATGTAATTAAGGGTAATGTGAATTTTGTCTTCAAAGATTTTCCCTTAAATGGAGAACCATCCATCAGGGCATCTGAAGCATCATATTGTGCACAAGAACAGGGTAAATTTTGGCAATACCATAACACATTGTATGATAATTGGGGAGGAGAAAATACAGGATGGATTACAGAAGAGTCACTAACAATGTTTGCAAAAAATTCAGGATTAGAACTTGAGGAGTTTGATTCATGTATGAAAAATTCAAAATTTCGACAAAAGGTTTTAGATAATGAACAATTTGCAAAGGAGAACAACATTAACGCCACCCCTTCATTTCTAATATTCAGTGGTAATGAAGTTTACAGGATAATTGGATCACAGCCATTTGAGAAATTTGAACAAGTATTCCAAGAGCTAGGATCTTCCTGAGAGTTAGAATAATCTTCATAATCACCTTAATGTTCCAATTCAAGAACTATTAGAAAATGGGAAAATTTGAAGTTCAAAATGTTGATTCAGTCAAAATGTACAAAATCAGAAAGACATTGGAAGAATTAACACAGCAATCTGGTCGCGGAACAGAACTCATTACAGTATACATTCCAAAAGGGCAACAACTTCATGAGGTAATGACTCAATTGAGGGAAGAACAAGGAACTGCAGATAATATAAAATCAGATTTGACTCGAACTCATGTTGTAGATTCACTAGCCAAAGTAATTCAAAAATTAAAGTTATACAAAAAAACTCCTGAAAAAGGATTAGTAGTATTTTGTGGCGCACTTCCGAGAGAGGGCGGAGGTCCACCTGGAAGTGAAGTTGTAAAAATATATGAGATTGATCCTCCCAAAGATTTAACCACATCATTATACAGATGTGATGATCATTTTCACACGGATATTTTAAAAGATATGTTACAAGATGATAACATTATTGGGTTATTAGCAATTGATGCAAAAGATGCAGGATGGGGATTGTTACATGGTGATAAACTAGAGGTACTAAAACAAACAGGTTCAGGAGTTGCAGGAAAACATAGACAAGGTGGACAATCAGCAAAAAGATTTCAAAAATTAAGAGAAATGGAATTACAATATTATTTTAATAGAGTGGCAGAGATAACTAGAGAATATTTCATTGATATTTATCAAGTAAAAGGACTGATAGTATCAGGACCCGGCCCTACAAAAGAAGAATTTGTCAATAAAGAGTATTTAGAATACAGATTACAAAATAACATTATTGCCACAATTGATGCATCATATTCTGGTGCAGAAGGCATTAGAGAGGCATTTGCAAAATGTTCAGATATTTTATCAAATTTTAGAATGGTAGAAGAGAAAAAAATAATTGAAAGATTATTTCAAGAAATTAACACAAATACAGGATTAGGAAGTTATGGATTAAAAGAAGTAATTGAAATGCTGAAAAATAACATTGCAGGAACAATAATTATTTCAGATGACATCAATATGAGCCGAATTGAGAAAACATGTAAAAGATGTTCAAACATAGACGATGAATTTATTGAACAAGGAAAAAGAATTGCACGAAAAACAGAAATGAAAAATCAACCATGTTCTGAATGTAAAGCGATGGATTCGGAAATAATAGACCAAGATCTTATCGATTACATTGCATTAAATGCAGCTCAGACCGGAACTAAAGTTGAAGTTGTTTCAGGTAAAACAGAACACGGGACAATGCTAGGTAGTTTAGGAAATATTGCAGCTATTCTAAGATATAATCCAAATCGCGTTTAGAAAGAATTTTTAATTTTTTGACGTAATTCTTCTAATTCATCATCAGAGGGAATTCTTCTTTTGGTCCACAATGTTGCTTTATCTGCATATCGAGGTATAATATGCACGTGAACATGTGGAATGATTTGTTTTGCTTCTTTTCCATTATTTTGTGCAATGCTAAATGCAACTGCGCCCGTAGCCTTGAGAATTGCATTTGCAATTTCGGGGACTAATGAAAATAATTCTGCCACATCATTTTTAGGCATCTCAGTGATTTTTTCATAAGGAATTTTTGGTAAAACTAAAGAATGACCTGTATCAATTGGATATTTATCTAAAATTGCCATATGGTTATCATCTTCAAAAATAATAAAACCAGGTCTTTTTCCTTCAATTATTTCAGTAAAGATAGTTGCCACAACAAGTTTAGACTCGTTGATAGTATAAACGATATTGATTTATTTGGTCGATAAATTGGGAATGAACAATGGGTAAGAATAGGCGAGAAAAAAGAGAAGAAGAACGTGAAGGTTTTGCATCTAAGAGATCTGCACAATATAGAACTCGAAATCTAAAAGCTATAGGAATTTTATCTGGAATTGGAGTTATCGTTGCATTTGCCTGTTTCGAATTCATTACATCTACAAATAATATCCCAGGAGCTCCAGAAAATGCTGGAAAATTAGGCGATGAGCATATTCACGCATCCATGTTAACCAAGATTTTTGGAGATAAATTTGATTATGCAACCCCAAATTATCAAGTAAAAACAAGCTGGATTCATTTTGAAAATCAAGATGGAGATACAATACATAGGCACTCAACTGGGGTAGATCTTGAATTCTTGTTTAATTCTATGAATATTGCACTCGATGACAAATGTTTTGTATTTCCTGATGGAAGACAATTTTGTACAAATAACGATTATACTTTACAATTTTATATCAATCAGCAAAAAGTTGAGGATATACGAAAATATATCGTACAGGAAGATGATAGAATTCTTATCACATATGGAAATGATGATCAAGAAGCCATAGACAAACAGTTAGCAGAGTTAAATGCACAAACAATCAACAGATTGTGAGCAAAATGAAAATTTCAAGTAGAAATGTTGTTGAAGGTACTGCTCGAGCACCACACCGTGCTATGTACAAGGCCATGGGACTTACTAATGAGGATTTAAGTAAATCATTTGTGGGTGTAAGCCATACAGGTAATGAAGCTACTCCATGTAATATTCATCTTCCAAATCTTGCACAACAGGCAAAACAGGGAGTAACTGACGGAGGAGCAACACCACGAGAATTCAGTACAATTGCCGTCAGTGATGGAATTGCAATGGGTCATGAAGGAATGAAATCATCATTAATCAGTAGAGAAATAATTGCGGATTCAATTGAATTGATGGTTCGAGCTCATCAATATGATGCATTGGTAGGAATTGCAGGATGTGATAAAAGTCTTCCAGGTACAATGATGGGAATGATAAGACTAAACATACCATCAGTATTTGTTTATGGCGGAACCATAATGCCTGGAATGTTAGATGGAAGAGAATTAACAGTAGTGGATGTTTATGAAGCTGTCGGGTCTTATGATGCAGGAAAAATTACTGCAGAAGAATTAGAAAATATTGAGAATGTTGCATGTCCTAATGCAGGTTCCTGTGGAGGAATGTTTACTGCAAATACAATGGCATCAATTTCAGAAGCAATCGGATTAGCATTACCAGGAAGTGCCAGTCCTCCAGCTGAAGATGAAAGAAGGGACAAAATTGTCTATGAAACAGGAAAAGCATGTACTGAATTACTCGAATTAGGCATAAGACCGCTAGATATTGTAACATTTGAAGCCTTTGAGAATTCAATTACAATGTTAAATGCCGTGGGAGGATCTACAAATGGAATTTTACATTTATTGGCAATGGCAAATGAGGCAGGAGTTAATCTAACTTATGATGATTTTGAGAGGATTAGAAAAAAGACGCCACATCTTGCAGATATGAAACCTGGTGGAAATTATGTTATGAATAGTTTGGATAAGATTGGAGGTATTCCATTAATTATGAAAAAATTATTAGATAAAAATTTGATACATGGAGATGTGATGACAGTTACCGGTAAAACGATAAAAGAAAATTTGGATAACTTGGCAATTGTTGAAGTTGCAGAACAACAAATAGTTAAACCAGTAGAGCAGCCAATTCACGAAGTAGGAACGGCTGTAATTCTAAAAGGAACATTAGCACCAGAAGGGGCAGTAATCAAAACTGCAGGAGTTGAGATGACCGAGTTTACAGGAGTCGCCAAGGTTTACGATAGAGAGGAATATGCATTTGAATCAGTTGCAAAAGGAGATGTAGAAGAAGGAGATGTAATGATCATAAGATATGAAGGTCCAAAAGGAGGACCTGGAATGAGAGAAATGCTTTCAACTACGGCAGCTCTTGTAGGTCAAGGATTAGGTAAGAAAGTTGCAATGGTTACAGACGGTAGATTTTCTGGAGGAACACGAGGGTTCATGGTAGGACATGTTGCACCAGAAGCATTTGTTGGGGGTCCAATAGCACTAGTGCAAAATGGAGATAAAATATCAATCAACTTAGAAGATTGTTCAATAAACTTACACGTATCAGATAATGAATTAGAGAATAGAAAAAAACAATGGAGAAGACCGGAGCCCAACTATTCTACAGGAGCACTTGCAAAGTTTGCATCACTTGTAGGTTCTGCTGCAAAGGGGGCAATAACTAAACCCGCACAATACTAATTATTCAAAATGTTTTTCACATAACATAATATTCTTAGAATCAAGAGTTTTTGCAGTAAGTGAAGTACCATCCTCAATTCCCTTTTTACAAACATAACAATTCATTTCGTTAGCATCTGTTCTCAAAAAGACATGTTCTGTCTTTAAGACAAAATCTTGAGTTAGAGAAGATTTTCCAGAATATACTAACTGGCTCATGCTTTCCATACACAACTATTTGATATAAGTGTACCGTACTATAAGGTACCATTCATAACAAATTGAGACTATTTGCTAAAGGTATTTGATAACTTTAGCAGGGTTTTCAAACCAATTAGTTGTGAATGAATTGCAACTCTTTGTACATGATTGCTGATTTTATTCATAATGAAGTTAGAATAAACAGATCTAATTGTGGATCGCTCAATTTTATTCGATCAACTTGTTAAACACACTTTAAATATTGAGATTTTTGTTTAAAAATATGAATGGTGACCGTCTTTGGACATTCAATCACTCCTAAGATAATTCCTCTAGTGTACACTGAAACACAGCCATTTGAAGTTTACAATAAAATATCAAGAAATTACAAATATTCATTTTTGTTCGAATCGTTAACTGGACCTGACGAACTTGCAGAGACATCAATTATGGGTTTTGAGCCAGAATTTATCGTAAGAGGGTATTTTGATAAAATCACAATTGAAAACAGAGATGGTGAAATTGAAACGATCAACACGCGCACACCTTTGGATGAAATCAAAAAATTAGTAAAACAAACAGATGATATGACGTATCGATATTTGGGAGGGGCAGTAGGAAACATAGATTATGATGCCATACGTTTATTTGAAAATATTCCAGGAAAAAGAAATTTAGATAAACCAATAATGGAATTTGGGATATACAACGATGGCATTCTATACGATAACAAAAAGAAACAGTTTTTCTATTTTTACTACGATGAAAATCGTTCTGAAAATATATTGAAAACTGAAGTAGAATTTGGAACTTTTGAAATTTCAGATATAATTCCAAATTTAAATAAAGAAGAATTTGAGAAAATTGTAAACAAAGCAAAAGAGTACGTACATAGTGGAGATGTGTTTCAGGTTGTTCTTTCTAGAAAATTCTCATTTGAAGGAAAAGGAGATTATCTTAAAGTATATGAAAAACTTCGAAAACTAAATCCATCTCCATATATGTTCCACCTGAAAATGAACAATAATACAATAATTGGCTCTAGCCCTGAGATGTTGTTACGAGTTACTGGAAAAGATATTGAAACATTTCCTATTGCAGGTACAAGAAAAATTACAGAAGATGAAGAAAAAAATGAAAAACTAAAAGATGAGTTACAAAATGATGAAAAAGAACTTGCCGAGCACACAATGCTTGTTGATTTAGGTAGGAATGACATTGGAAGAGTTTGCGATTATGGAACAGTAAAAGTAAAAGAGCTAATGGAGATCAAGCGATTCAGCCATGTTCAGCACATAGTGACACATGTTGTGGGTAAGTTAAATGAAAAACATGACATGTATGACGCGTTTGAAGCGGTTTTTCCTGCAGGAACTGTTTCAGGGGCACCTAAAGTAAGAGCAATGGAAGTAATCCAAGAATTAGAACCAACACAAAGAGGAACATACGCAGGGGCTGTAGGATATTTTTCATTTAATGGATGTTGTGATTTCGCAATTGCAATTAGGAGTATTTTTGCTGAAAAAAATAACGGGTTTGTACAAGCAGGAGCAGGAATTGTATTTGATTCAATTGCAGAAAATGAATTCAA
>JABHJJ010000060.1 GCA_018691945.1 Candidatus Nitrosopelagicus sp.
ATACTGTGAATAATTCTCATCAAACCATTCTTTGTAAGTTGGCTCGTTGTTGTATCTGTCTACATAACTTTGTGGATCTTTTGTTTGATCAACAAAGGATGCGATTCCAAGTTTTGGTTCTGGGATAGATGGTTCAGGTTGTGGAGTAATCGGTGCTTCAACTATCGGTGCTTCAACTATCGGTGCTTCAACTATCGGTGCTTCAACTACACCTGCAGATGAAATTGGAGTTGCAGAAATTAAACTAGATGAGTCACTAGTACCTACAGAGTTTACTGCAGATATTCTAAATTGATATGAGACATTGTTTTCAAGATTACTGATTATCGATACAGTGTTGGAACTGACTCCATCATCATAAGTACTCCAAGATGAATTTGCTGATTTGTATTCTATGACATAGTCAGTAATTGTAGATCCTCCATCACCAGAGTTTTGCCAAGTTAAAACAACTGTGCTATCAGATGCATTACTGTTAAGGGATGTCGGTGTTGGCGGTAAAGTTGGCTCTGGAACTGAACTGCTCACATAGACATTGATTACGTCAGGGTTACTGGTGGCAGTTCCATCACTTACTGTTAGCATGTATGATAATGTGTCTCCAGAACTAGGAGAGGTTAGTTGTGGATTTACTACGGTGTCATCACTCAAGGTGGTAGGATACCCAGCTGTTTGTATCCAGTGATATGTAATTATGTCCCCATCAGCATCAGAACTGCTACTTCCATCCAAAGTTACAACACTATCAGATTCAACTGATTGATCAACACCTGCGTTTGCTATTGGAATACTATTAGTGACTGTACCAACAATTACGTTGACCACATCAGGAGAACTATCAGTAATTATCCAATTACCTTTCCAATTTTTATCACTAACTGTTAACTGGAATGTTAAAGTGTCATCAATAGCAGGAACAGAAAATTCCGGAGTTGCAGATGTATTATCAGTTAACGCAACAATATATCCAGAAGTTTGGACCCAACTGTATGTTATTGCATCATCATCAGGATCCAAACTATTAGTTCCATCTAGTTGCACATTACTATTTGAGTCAACAGTTTGATCTGGTCCTGCGTTTGCTATTGGAGAATCATTTACAGGAATAACAACAAAGGTTACATTCACATTTTCAGTTGTAGATATTCCATCAGAAAAATTTACAACAGCATAATCTTCTCCAACATAATTCAAGTCAGGTTCATAGACTAACTCTGTGGTTCCAGTAATTTGACCATGACCAGGATTTGTAACAATTGAAAATGTTAATTCGTCATTATCGGGATTATTAACTTGTATTTCAGAATTATATAAAAAATAAGGAGAACAACCTATTATTGAAGATAAATTGTCATCACACATATTTTTTATTGGAATGTTTGTAATGGTATCTTCAACTATTGAAAGTTCTTGATTTGTGAACTCTATAGTTGGAGGATCATCAGTTGGGATTACTGTTATTGATAACGGTATACGTGAATTATAAATTTCACGACCAATGATGGAAGATTCAACAATGCTGGTATAACACAAATCATTGGAAGTACTCAAAGTACCATATGATTGGTCAGGTAATGATTCAAAATTACCATAAGCATTTGGTTCAGGCTCAAAAACATGATCCTGTGTAAGGGAATCATAGTAAATCTGACCTAAGTCACATATCCCAGCATCCACAGTGGCAATTTTGTCAGAAGCAAATTCAAAATGTATTGGCGTATCTTCATTTGTAGTAATTGATGTTACTGGAAGTGGACCATGAACTCCAATAATCTCCATACCGGCATAAACTGGAATTACCACCCCATCCAATCCTAAATCCAGATACTCTATTCGTATTGAATCCTCATCTGTAGATTCAATAAAAGAAGGAAAAACAATATTTTTTCCAGATGTGATTAAACTGGCAAAATCAAATGTTTCTAGATTAAATTCATTTATTTTTGTATATGCTATTGTTCCAGTAAATACTCCGGTATCCACACCTGTTTCTTCTAGTTCCAATCTAAAAGCAAATTCAAGAATATAATCACGCCAGCTAGAACCATCTCCAAGTTCTCCAAATCGAAAGATATCCAGATAAAGTGGCAAAATGGTTGTAGGAGAATATTGAGAATTAGTTTCAGTATTTAAAAAAGTAATTCTTAAATCTACTAATTGTGGATTTGATGAGTCAATGTTCAATGTTGAAATAATTTCATTTATCTTTGCATCATCTAACAACAAATAATTTTTTAAATTAGATGTTGAATCTAACAGAATGACGGAGTTACCTGTATCATCTTCAATAGTTATATTAAATGAGTTAATGCCTCCATCAGATAATTTTTGATTTAATGATGTAAAATCATAATTAAGAAAATGTTGTATTTTTGATTCTGATGCAAAATCAAGTAATAATGAATCTTGAATAGTATTTTTCAATAATAATGAATCACCATTGTTTATGAAAGTAATTGAATTGGGAGTTTGAGGTACAACAACATTGTTGCCAAAACCATAATCAGTATGAAAGTAACCAAACATATTATCTGGAGAATAACCAAAACTTTGCCAAATTACATCATTAAAAGAAAAAGTTGTATCTTGTAAAAGACCAATTGTAGGATCACCGTTATTATTTTTAGGAAATGACACAGTTGGAATAGAGCCAAATGGTTCTCTTTGTATTCCATCATCAAAAATCATCGTTGTAGGATCAAAAACAGTTGGAAATGAAATAATATCTGCGATAGTAGGATCTTTATTCAAATCTTGATCAGTCAGAGTCACCAGAACTTGTTGACCTTCGGGTACTTTACCTTCCCAAATTTGATCAACCTGAATTTCCGCCCATTGTCCACGTATATTTACAGCATCAGCAGGAATTACACCCAGTGAAATAGCAAAAATACTAAAAACAAATGCTATTGCAATGATGAATACAGATTTCAATATAATCTTCAAGTGTAGCGAGTATTTAGGAAATTATATGATTTTCATTCCCAAATAACATAATCAAAATTTAGGTCAGATGAATTACAATCTACAATTAAAATAAAATCAACAAAAGGTCTA
>JABHJJ010000061.1 GCA_018691945.1 Candidatus Nitrosopelagicus sp.
AAAATTGAAATAGATCCTAATGGATATGTCTCAGGAAAATTAAATATTATTTTTGAAAATTAGATTCTTGGCATAATGCTTAATCTTGATTTTGCAGATACTGCAATTATTGAAACAATTGCTACTGCAAGAACAATCATGGCAATGGTGCCAAATTCTGGAACAACATGTGTGCCTATGATCCTTATTGTCTCATCTCCATCTTTGACAGGTATACTCATGGCACGATGACTATCATCAGCTTTTATCTTTATGTAGTCAGTTTGAGTTGGAATATCTGAGTCTTTTTCATATATTGAAACTATGAAATCTATATCCTGTCCTGCATTTGATAATGAATCTATGCTTTCTCTTGACAAGTTTATATCTAAAATTCCATCTGATTCTGTTAGAATATCAATCTCTAATGAAAGATCATTCTGAATTAATTCCATATTTGTCACAACTCCTCCTTTCATTGTATATGGCACATCAAATGTACCTGCACCTGGAATTTTAACTTCAAAGGTTGATAGATATTCTCCAGAAGTATCTTTAAAAAAACTAATAATTAATTCCGTTGATGCATCCCCTCCGTAATTAGCTCTGATTATCACATTTCCTTCATTATGCCATTGTGGGCCTGCTGCAGTAAACGTATCTGTGAATTCTCCATCTTGTGAAACCCTAACTTGTGATACTTGAATTAAATTTTTCTCAAAAAATATTTGTAATGATATAGGCATTCCAGGAATAACTTTTTCTACTGAACCAGTAATTGTGATAACATCTCCCTCTTGATATGCAGTATTATCTGCTATTAACACAATTTGTTGATTTGAAAGCATTTCCTCTTGTGCAAATGCTACTGGCATCATTATTGTTAATGACAATAAAATAAAAAAAACACTCTTGAGCATTAATCACGTAATATACTATTGTATATTTCTCTTACTAAAATAAAAAAGAAAAAAAGTAGTTAGAATTAGATTCTTGGCATAATGCTTAATCTTGATTTTGCAGATACTGCAATTATTGAAACAATTGCTACTGCAAGAACAATCATGGCTATAGTGCCAAATTCTGGAACAACATGTGTGCCTACAATCTCAATCTCAGTAGTATCTGCATCAAATGGAATTGTTACACTATTTCCATTTTGTTCTGCATCATCACTTTCTTCACCGTTTACTAGAACGAAGAATGAACCATCGTTAAATGGTGTGATAATATCATCTGGAAGTGCTATAGTCAATTCACTGCCATCTTCGGCATCATGAATTGTGATTAGTAAGGAATCATCGTTTGTTGATGTGATACTATGTACCATTCCCCCACTAATGTTATAGTTGAGTTCGTTGGTCAAGTCAGCTGCTTCATATCCATGATGTTCTTCATGAGCTGAAGCACTTGTTCCTTTAACTAGTCCACCTTCCAAGGTGACAAAAACTACATCGTTGATACCTGCATCACCGTATGTTGCTTTAATTTTGTATTCGCCGTCATATTTCATCAGAGGACTTGCAGTGTTAATGCTGACTGAGAAACTTCCATCAGAAGAAGGAGTAATCTGTTCTATTGTTACTACTCCTGTGGATCCTGTTACAATAACTGTAACAGGTGTTCCAGTTCTCAAATCTCCAATTTGACCATCTACGATAATTGTAGATGCATGATCAAATGTGTCACCATTGACCTCTATATCTAGAGGTACGTCTGCAAAAGCCTGTGAAGCGGCTCCCATACTTCCTACTGCCATAACAGCCATCAAAAGTACGATTGATTGAACGTTCATCTTAAAATCATTTTTTATAATGATTATTTATGTATATTTCTAATTTTATCTCTGAACTACATTTTTGGATAAAAAATCTGCTTATTCTTTGCTGAAATCATGACAATTACAGCGATAGATGTTACCAAAACTAATACCGCAATGGTACCAAATTCTGGAATCACAAATGTTCCTATGATCTCAATTTCTTCAGATCCATAAGAAAATGGGATTACAAAACTCCAATTTTCCAAGTTAGATACTGCTTCATGATCTGTCTCAATTCCATCCACCAAAATGAAGAATCCTTCTTCATCAGTATCTATGACATCTTTTGGTAATGTAATTCTTAATTCCCCATCACTATACGTTTCAATCTCAAAAATTAATGATTTCATTTCTGTATCCGGAGTAATTCGAATTATTTTGGCACCTGTTAACTCATAACCTAATTCATAATCTTCTAACATTGTTGACTGTAAGTAATCATCATCTTCGGTTACTGAAAACTCTGGTACAACGTCTTGAACTCCTGCAGAAACCATTACTCCATATTCAAATTGTGTTGTTGCTACCTCACTTGCATAATAATTTGCAATAATTGTGTAAGTCCCATCTTTTTCCCACAGTCCTCCTATCGATGTAGGAATTTCTCCATGAAACGTACCATCATCATTTACATCCAATTCGTCAATTGTAATTAGATTATTCACTGGATTAAAAACTCGTAAAGTAACTTTGAAATCAGTAACTTTACTCTCAACTAAACCCACTATCTGAATAGGCTCTCCTGCTGAATAAGACTCCTTTTCAGTTGTTATAGTTAATGATTGATTTTCTTGAGCAAATGCCTCACCTGCAAAAAATGGCAATAAAATCAGGCTAGATACAATAATGACAGAAACCTCTTTTGATTTCAACAATTCTCAAATACTTGAATGATATTTAACCGGTTTGTGTAAAAAAAACCAATTAGAAAAGAAAAATTTTGGAATTTTTTGAAAAAATTCTAATTAAATATATATTGCGCTCATAAAGACTTTGTTCAGTTTGTATCAATACTTGTTTTCTATAACTAATGTTATGCATGGGGGATTAAATTAATGGCAACCAAGAAAAATCCAATTTTAGTACCCGATCACATTTATGTCCCAAAACATGAAATCATGACAAAAAAAGAAGCTCAAAAAGTTTTAGATGAATTCAACTGTACCCCAACAGAATTACCATTAATCTTTGTAACCGATCCTGCAATTCTTGGACTTGGAGTAAAACCTGGCGACATGATAAAAATCACAAGAAAAAGTGGAACCGCTGGAGAAAGCACCTATTATCGATATGTGGTGGAAATCTAATGCCAGAAAATTATACTCAGCGTTGGCCTGTAATTCAAGACATACTTCGAAGAGAAGGAATAGCACGACAACATCTTACATCATTTGATGAATTTTTAGATAATGGATTACAAAGTATCATTCAAGAAGTAGGACAAATTGAAATTGAAAATGCAGAATATCCTTACAAAATTCAACTAGGTAAAATTAAACTGCAACAACCACGGATGATGGAATTAGATGGATCCATCACACATGTAACTCCTGCTGAAGCACGACTACGAAATATTTCTTATGTTGCACCAATCATGATGGAAGCAAGTGTAGTGGAAGATGGTAAAACACTTGAAACACGTTTTGTTCACATTGGTGACATGCCTGTCATGGTGAAATCACACGCATGTATTCTAAACACATTCACTGATCAAAAATTAATTGATCATCAAGAAGACCCACGTGACCCTGGTGGATACTTTATCATTAACGGTTCTGAAAGAGTTGTAGTTGGATTAGAAGATCTATCTTATAACAAAATTATTGTAGATGCTGAAAAAGTTGGAGGAAAAATTGTTCACAAAGCTAAAGTATATTCTTCTATTATTGGTTATCGTGCAAAATTAGAACTTATAATGAAAGACGATGGAATGATTGTTGCAAAAATTCCTGGTTCACCTGTAGATATTCCAGTTGTAACTTTAATGCGTGCACTTGGTTTAGAATCTGATAAAGACATTGCAGGTGCAGTATCTCTTGTTGATGAAATACAAGATCATTTGGAAGGTTCATTTGAAAAAGCAGGTGATGTTCCAACCTCAAAAGATGCAATTGTCTATATCAGTAAAAGAATTGCACCAGGAATGTTAGAAGAGTTTCAAATCAAACGTGCTGAAACACTTCTTGATTGGGGCCTCTTACCCCATTTGGGCAAACATCCTGAAAACAGAAAAGAGAAGGCTCATTTTATGGGTGAAGCAGCTTGTAAATTATTAGAGCTTAAACTGGGATGGATTGATCCAGATGATAAAGATCATTATGGAAACAAGGTGATCAAATTTGCAGGTCAAATGCTTGCTGACTTGTTTAGAACTGCCTTTCGTAATTTAGTTAGAGATATGAAATACCAATTAGAGCGTTCTGGTCAGAAACGTGGAATTAATGCAGTTGCTGCAGCAATTAGACCTGGAATCGTTTCTGATAAACTAAACAATGCAATTGCAACTGGAAATTGGGGTCGTGGTCGTGTTGGTGTTACTCAATTACTTGACAGAACTAACTATCTTTCAACTATTAGTCACTTGAGAAGAGTACAATCTCCTCTTAGCAGAACTCAACCAAACTTTGAAGCCAGAGATTTACATTCAACACACTTTGGTAGGATTTGTCCAAGTGAGACTCCAGAAGGTTCAAACTGTGGACTTGTAAAGAATTTAGCATTATCCGCAATTATATCCCAAAATGTTCCATCTGAAGAGATTGTCGAAAAACTATTTGAAATTGGAGTGTCTGATTTAGTCTCAACTTCAAACGAAGTCAAAAAGGATGGTACTAGAATATTCGTTGATGGAAAATTAATTGGATTTCACAAAGATGGACAAAATTTAGTCGAGCAAATGCGTGACTTGAGAAGAAGTTCAAAGATTCACCCACATGTTGGAATATCAATTCACAAGCCTGAAGAACAAGGTGCAACTCATAGACTATACGTTAACTGTAATGCTGGTCGTGTACTCAGACCACTTGTGATTATAAAAGATGGGAAAAACTTACTCTCACAAGATATTCTTGAAAAAATCTCCAAGAAATTGATTTCTTGGAATGATCTAGTAAGAATGGGAGTTATTGAATTACTAGACGCGAATGAAGAAGAAAATTGTTATGTAACATTTGATGATAAAAATACAAAAAAATTCACCCACATGGAAATTTTCCCATCTGCAATTTTGGGTGCAGGTGCATCAATCATTCCTTATCCTGAACACAATCAATCTCCAAGAAATACTTACGAATCTGCAATGGCTAAACAAAGTCTTGGATTCTCAACCCCAATGATGAATACCAGTACATATGTTCGTCAGCACTTTATGTTATATCCACAAGGTCCAATTGTATCGACACGTGCAATGAACTTACTTGGAATGGAAGAAAGACCAGCCGGTGTAAATTGTACAGTGGCAGTATTGCCATTTGATGGTTATAATATTGAAGATGCAATTGTGTTGAACCGCTCATCTGTTGATAGAGGACTATTCAGAACTTTCTTCTATAGAATTTATGATACTGAAGCAAAACAATATCCTGGTGGAATGCGAGATAACTTTGAAATTCCAAATGCAGATGATAATGTTCGTGGTTACAAAGGTGAAAAAGCCTACAGAATGTTAGAAGATGATGGTATTGTAGCAACAGAATCTGGTGTCATAGGTGGTGATATCTTGATTGGAAAAACCAGCCCTCCAAGATTTATGGAAGAGTATAAAGAATTTGAAACTAGTGGTCCATACAGACGTGATACATCAGTTGGTGTAAGACCTTCTGAACATGGTGTTGTTGATACTGTTGTTATGACACAATCTAATGAAGGTGGAAAAATGTACAAGATTCGTGTACGTGATATGAGAATTCCAGAAATTGGTGACAAGTTTGCATCACGACATGGTCAAAAAGGTGTACTTGGAATTTTAGCAAAACAAGAAGACTTACCATACACTGAACAAGGAATTCAACCTGATGTCTTGATTAACCCACATGCTTTCCCATCTAGAATGACCGTAGGAATGATGATGGAATCTGTATGTGGCAAAGCTGCTGCACTTAGAGGAAAACAGTTTGATGGTTCAGCATTTGTTGGAGAGAAAATGGACATTGTAAAAGACATTCTTGATAAAGAAGGTTTCAAGTATTCAGGTAAAGAGAAAATGTATGACGGTCGAACTGGTAAATCATTTGAAGTTGATACTTTTGTTGGAGTTGTATATTATCAAAAATTACATCACATGGTCTCAGAT
>JABHJJ010000062.1 GCA_018691945.1 Candidatus Nitrosopelagicus sp.
ATCGTGAATTTTCAAACAAACAATTTAATGAAATTGATATGTATTGTAAAAAGAAGAAAATTCCATGGTTTGTTTCATGTTGGGATATAGATAGTCAAAATTTAATGAAAAAATTTCAGCTTAAATATAACAAAGTTGCATCTGCGATGTTAACACATTTAAAATTATTAGAAGTAATCGCAAAAGAGAGAAAATATACTTTCATATCAACTGGAATGAGTACAATGAAAGATATAGAAACTGCAGTAAAAATTTTTAAAAAAAATAAGTGTAAATTTGAATTAATGCACACTCATAGTTCATATCCAATGCCATTAGAAGAAGCGAATCTATTAGTCATAAAAACACTTCATAAAAAATTTCAATGTGATGTAGGCTATAGTGGACATGAAGTTGGAGCATATGATGTTTGTATTCCCGCAGTAGTGTTAGGAGCCACATCAATTGAGCGTCATATAACACTAGATCGGACAATGTATGGTTCGGATCAAGCTGCATCATTAGAACCTGAGGGATTAAGAAGAATGGTTAATGACGTAAGACAAATAGAAAAAATATTAGGAAATGGAAAAAAAATTGTACATAAATCAGAAATATCAGCCAGGGATAAACTGAGAAAGATTTTTTCTTAAGTTCTAATCTCTTAATAGATTAAATGAATACTATTTCTAAATTTCAGGATGTAATTAATTTGTGGTTAATCTCACTTTTTGGGATAATTCATCTTTTGCAATTGCTGTTGGATCATATTTTACCCATTTCTCATTAACTTTCCATTGAAATAATCCAGTTTCTTCAAATCTTTGATGAGCCATTTTTATCATTCTTCCAGTATCGTGTTTATACATAAAACGCTTCAACGCAATTAGTTCTGGAATAGTAAAATTTTTGCTAATTGTTGCAGTGTAAAGAGTTGCATCACCACATTCTTTCATGAATTTATCCAATGCTTCAAGTTGCCATTGTTTTCTTATTTTTTGATCTATACTTAGATCATCTTTAGTTAATCTTAATCGTTCATCATATTGTTCCAAAACTACATCCTTGTTATTATAAAATATAGGACTTCCAACGTATGGAGTGCAAATAAAAGGATCGACTTCAATATTATTTTTGATCCAGAAATCGACTGTTTCTAAAAGATCATTGATATCCTCATGTTCATTTCCAATCATAAATGTAGCAAGAGGTCTAAGTCCAACTTTTTTGATAGCATCGACTGTTTTTTGAAGATGCATTCTAGTTTGGCCTTTTTGAATATCTTGTGCAAGTACTTTATCAGATGCAGATTCAAATCCAAATGAAATATAACTACATCCCGCATCTTTCATGATTTTTACAATTTCAGGTTTAACCGCAACACTAGGTGCATCCCCAAGTGTTCCCCATTTTACAGATTCGTTTAATCCTTCTGATACATAAAGTTCACAAAATTCTTTAGTCCATTTTAAATTACTAGTCATATTTTCATCAAGTACAGTAAGAAAGTCAATATCATATTTTTCTTTTAGTAGTTTCACATTATCAACAGCATATCGTGGTGATGGCCATCTTGCTGGAAGTTGGAAGGTGTCATTTTTTTTATCAGTATCTCTAACAATAATTTCTCCTTTTTTACGATCTCCAGAACCATAAATATTTTGTAAATCAATCCTTGACATTCCATTATGTGAACAAAATGTACAACCACGAGGGCAACCTCTTTCCCATACAGCAGATGCACGTCTTTTAGATAGAAATGCTTCACGAGATGTAGGGTATGATGAGTATCTAAAGTAAATATCCAATTCAAATAAATCATAATTAGGGTATGGCACAGTATCAAGATCAGGGATCAATGCACGTGGTTCAGTGTATTTAATTTCATCAAATTGTTTTACACAAAGACCTTTAATTTTATCAAATCTTTTTGTGCCTCTATGTAATTCATCATATATTTCAGAAAATGTTTCTTCACCTTCACCAATACATACCATATCAACTTCTGGAACAAGTTGTAAAATTTCATCAGGATTGTATGTAGACCAACCGCCACCACTAATTATCGTAGTATCTGGAAAAAGTTTTCTAGTGAATTGAATCAATTGTTTGATTCTTCGATACATTGTAGTCAAACCACCAATACCAATTAGATCCCAATCTTCAGATAAAATTTCATCACGAAGGACATCCGTTGGGACAAAGTCACCACCATAATTCATGCGTATTGCATTCAAATCTAAGATTGCTACTTGACCACCCTTTTTTTCTACAATCGAAGCAAAGATACCAGCCCAAAATGGAAAATCAAAAGGCTTGTCATCTAATCTGACTTCAGGTTGGATTAGTAATACTTTCATATATTTTTACAAATTTCTTTTGATAAATATATTATTACGCAATTAACAACGTATTCAGTCATCAAATTCAGTATTTACTCAAAAATTGACTAAATTTCATGCTTGTTATTCTATCACCGTAAATTGAGCCACCTTCTGTAGCATTAATGGTTTTGACATATTTTGGGGAACGTGAGATAAATTCGATTAAGGCATTTCTATAATAATTGAAAATCGGATCCAGAATACAATAAGTTTGAAAATCTGGATTGAAGATTTTAGGATATAATTTTTTAAACAATTTATTATTTTGTGATATTTTTGGAGGGATTGCAACATTTCCATGAGACATTATTGTTTTTAGAGAATCAGATTCTTCCCATCCATGGTTTATTCCTATTAGAACAACTTTTTTACATTTTAGAATTTTCCATGATGCAAACCAACCAGAAGTACCAGCATTCCCTCCTGTTTGTATTGCCGGAAGACCAGCATTTTTTTTGCTTCTTATAATTAATGCAGATATATTGTTAAAGGATTTCATTCCTTCTTGATAATCAAATAATGTATGTATCCAATTGATTTTGATTTTAGCCTTCTTAGCATTTTTTATTACAAGAGGATGTAATAATATTGAAAATATTCCATTTATTTTATTTCCATATTTACGAATTATTTTGTGATCAAAAAAATCAGGAATTAATTCTTTATCTGGATCAACAGAAATAACAAAGAATTTTGGAAATTTATCAGGTGTCACACCAGATTCCAATACAGATTTCAGCGCACCATCGGTACAAACAATATTTCCATCATATTTGCTATTAGCAAGTAATTTTAAGTGATTAAATTTTTTCAGCGATGGGCCTCGTCCA
>JABHJJ010000063.1 GCA_018691945.1 Candidatus Nitrosopelagicus sp.
ACTTCTTCCACCTCGACTTCTGGAACTTCTTCCACCTCGACTTCTGGAACTTCTTCCACCTCGACTTCTGGAACTTCTTCCACCTCGACTTCTGGAACTTCTTCCACCTCTTCGTTACGTAATTTTGCTTTGTATATTCTATTTCTTGGTTTTCCTCTAACTCTGTAGTTGCAACATTTACAATATAGCCCTCTTTCATCTTGAGTGCCTTCAATTGTAATGTAAATCTCACATGTTTGACATCTTAATTGGCCTGATTCGTATCTTTTACCATCAACAGGTCTGGTAGCTTTGAATTCCTTGCAAATATTTTTACACATGCCACCTCCTTGTTTTCTCTCTACTTTTTCAACTTCCTCCGCTTCTGGAATTTTTTCACAATCTTTTTGAATAACTTTTATTTTTCCATGATCATCAAAATTAACTAATGCTTCGTAACCGCCAGATAATTCGTATAATACGGTGCCAATTCCCCACTGATGATGTTTAACTTTCATTTATCTAAATTAATTTAATACGCTTTATCTTCTGTTCCGTTTTCATCTGTTTCATAATCTTCAGATGTTAATTCTGTTCCTAAATTTTTAACTAAATTATTTGCCCTTTCTAAAGTAATTTCTGTTTCAGTTCCTTTAGATAATAGATCAAGTCCTTCGCATACAGTCTGAGTAAACAGTCTTCTTCGTCCAATTTCTCCATATCTTGCATTTTTGGTAGCTTCAGCAATGTTGCTTATGGATTCCTCTAATGTATCTGTAAATACAACATTATCTACAATCTCAAACAATTGGGCAAGTTTGTTCCCTATTTCTATCATGTTTTCTTTTAACTCTTCATCTGATGGAACAAGCTTTTCCAAACTGATATTTGGTGACATTGGATGATCTTGTGAAAAATATTTTTGTAATCTTTGTTTGATTGCATCATATGCATTACCAGTAGATTGCAAAAATTCTGCTTCATCAGGTACTGTATAAAAGAACATTATGCCCGGAATTGACTGATCTCCACATTTGTCAATAACTTGTCTGAGTGTATTGACTTGTCTGTCTTTTTCTCTGCTTCTCATTGCCTGTCTTTCACCTTCATCAAAAAATATTACCAATCCTGAATATCCGATGAAATCTGTTAGAAGTTTTGTCAGTGAACTCATCATTCTAAATGTATCTGTTTCTTGTTGTTTTTTAATCCCATACTCCTTAGCTTTGGGAGTTCCGTCATGTTCAAACCATAATTCTAATTCTTCAAATTTATCTAAATCTTCATCAATTAGTGATTTGAACATTTCTCGAATCACTCTGCCAAAATAAATACTGTCAAAATCTCTAATTGTATCAGCATATTTTTTCAAATGCGTCTTCCACTCATCATTGTGGATTGTTTGAAATTCATTTTGTTTTGTGTAAAACCAATGTTTCATCATATTGCCTACACCTAATTCTTCTGGTTTTTTTGCTGTACCAAAAATTTGTATTTTTTCATCTTCACCTAATGGTTGTTGAATATTTTCACAAATTGCTTGGTAGACACTAAGTATTTTATTAAATTGAACATTCTTTGAATCTAATGTAACGTGGCAAGTTGCATAATTATTTTTCCAAGCAATTTCTCTAAATTGATATGTAAAATGCGTTTTTCCACCACCAAAACTTGCAGAAACAAATTTGAATGTTGAACCACGATTTTTAACAATATCTTGAAGATATTCTTTCTCCAACTGATAAAACACATCCTCAAAACCGCTTGAGAAAAACTCTAAACCGAATTTTGGTGGTATTCCAGATTCTCTTAATGGCTTTAAGATCATTTTTGCAACTTCAGGAGTTAAATTCATGTATATTGATTCATGAATATAATATTAAACTTTTTTAAATATTGCAAATTTTTTTAAATTTATTGTATTTTTTTAAAAGACAAATACATTATGTTTTCCCCCATCCGATCTTCTGTCTTTGTAGGTATCCATAGATGTTCACTGCTTTTACCTGATGCTGCATGTGTTGCAGTTCTTCTGGTGATTCTTTTATCTAAAATTCTTAAATCTGGATTTTCTGACATTCTATAGATTAGAAAACTAAACCATGCTCTTTCAGGAAAAATCACTTCATTGCCTGTTTTCTGTTTGATTTTTGTATATTCTGACAAAATATCTATTATGGGTATCCATTCCGTGCCTGATTCTTTGTTTTTTAAACAATTTGTGAATGACTCATGAATTTGTTTTAATTCATTTTCCAGATTTATTTTTTTGAAAAATTCATAAAAA
>JABHJJ010000064.1 GCA_018691945.1 Candidatus Nitrosopelagicus sp.
ATTGCCTAGTGACTGCCAAAGATTTTAAACGAGGCATTTCTGAGTCAACGTAGAAATTCATTGGCAAAGTTCAAAAAAAAGAGATTTACATCTGATAAATCAGATTCTGAGGATGAAAAAAACGATATTCCTGAAATTGAAGCAACAGAAGATGAGAAAAAAGAAATTGCTAAATGGACAACAGAACCTTCTGAAGCAACAGAACCTTCTGAAGCAACAGAACCTTCTGAAGCAACAGAACCTTCTGAAGGAAAAGAATCTGAGACCAAACCTGACCCTGCTGATGATCCTTTAGACAAGTCTGCAACAAAAAAACTCACAGACAGATTATTTTGGTTAAGAATTGTTGTTGCAATAGCTGGTGGTGTAATAGCTACATTTGCATTTGAGGATATCGTTGATGTGGAAGAAAAACGTTGGACATCAATCGGTTTTATGATTATGTTGTTTATTGCCACTGCAATAATTGCCAAATCTTGGAGAATTAAAATTGCAAAAAAGAAAAAATACATTACAACAGGAATTGGTAGTTTTGTATTCATGTATCTATTCTTCTGGATATTTACTTACACTGTAGTTAACACTGGCACCAGTCAATCAGTCATTCCAGGTATATAATTACAAAATGTGGAAATCAAAAACTCCTGGAATTCCAGATGAAGAATTTGAGAGAACAGAATCTGTACCAATTACTAAAGAAGAGATTCGTGCTATACAAATTAGTAAAGGTAGACTCTCTGCAGGACAAACCGTTTTAGATATTGGGTGTGGTAGTGGTTCTGTAACAATAGAAGCTGCAATTCAAGTTGAAGAATCAGGTAAGGTAATTGGTGTTGATATTGATCCTAATGCAATAGAGCTAACTGAAAAAAACCTAAAAAAATTTGGAATTACAAATTATACGTTAATTGAAGGAAATGCTAAAGATAAAATCTCTGAACTACCTCAAGTAGATACTATATTTATTGGTGGAACAGGTGGTGATACAAAAGATATAGTAGAATTATGTCAAAATAAAATTAAATCTGGTGGAAGAATTGTAATTGGTGTTATACTCATTGAAACACTTTATTCTGTATTACAAACAATTGAAAAATTAGATTTTGAATCAGTTGATATCACACAAATTACAATTGGAAAAAGTCGAAAGACCAAAACAGGCACAATGATGCTTGCACGAAACCCAGTAACTGTTATCTCGGCAACAAAAAAATAATCTAGCTTTTTAATTAGGCATAATTTTATGTCTGTTATGTCTCAATTAACAGGAATCGGTGTGGGTCCGGGCGATCCAGATTTACTTACTGTAAAAGCAGTAAATGCAATTCAAAATGCTGATACTATAATGTGTCCTGCATCAGCAGAAGATAGACCTAGCATTGCTTTATCAGTTGTTGATTCATTAATTGATAAATCAAAAAATCAAGAAATTGTAAAATTAATTTTTCCAATGACTAAAGACAAAGATGTTCTTGAATCACACTGGAAAGTAAACTCAAAAATTATGGCAGAAAAAGTTTTGTCAGGAAAAAATGTTGTCTATCTCACAGTTGGTGATCCATATCTTTACAGTACATGGATCTACATGCACAGAGAAATCAGTCAAAATCATCCTGATATGAAAATTACTGTAATACCTGGAATTGTTTCGATGTTTACCTTTGCATCTAAAGTTGGAATAAGTATAGCAGAAGGTGCAGAAAAAGTTGCAATAATTCCATCATGCTATGATCTGAGTTCTGTTAAAGAGATTGCAAAACATTCTGAAGTTTTAGTATTTCTTAAAGATGGTCGCTATTTTGATCAAGTGATTGAACTAGTTAGAGAATCTGGATTCCCTGATGATTCTATATTTGCAATTGGTCAAGATTTAGGAACAGACAAAGAAATTATTAGAAAATTAAGACTAGGTGATGTAAATGATGACACTCTTACTACAAAGTACTTTTCAATTTTGGTGATAAAACGTGTCTAAGGTATATTTTGTTGGCTGTGGTCCAGGCGACCCTGATTTAATCACAATAAAAGCAAAAAAACTGGTTCAGAAAGCAGATGTCATAGTTTATTCAGGCTCATTGATTCCTTCTGAGATTTTGAAATATAATAAAAAAGGAAAAAAACATGATGCAGCGAAACTTGTTCGTGAAGAAATCCTTGATTTACTTTTAAAAAATTCAAAAAAAGGAAAAACTGTAGTTAGATTGCATGATGGTGACCCTGCAATTTATGGTGCAATTAGAGAGCAGATTGATAATTTAGAAAAAGAAGGAATAGAATCAATTGTAGTTCCTGGAGTTACATCATTTTTAGCATCTGCAGCTGCACTTGGAACACAGCTAACTTTACCTGGAATTACACAAACAATGATTATTACACGTGCAGAATCAAGAACTAAAGTTCCAAAACGTGAAAAAATTTCTGAACTTTCAAAACATCAAGCAACTTTGATTTTTTATCTTAGTGTTCATTTATTAAATAAAATTACAAAAGAAGCGATCGAAGGTGGATACAAAAAGACTACTCCTGTCGCAGTAGTTTACAAAGCAAGTAGAAAAGATCAAAAAATTATCCTTGGAACACTTACAGATATAGCAAAAAAAGTTAAAGCTGAAAGAATTACAATGACTGCAATTGTTATAATTGGAGATGTAATAAAACCAAAATCATACGAATATTCAAAATTATATGATAAAACCTTCTCTCATGGTTTTAGACTAGCAAGGAAATCTAAGAAAAAAGATTAACTTTATTAGAAATTCCCATACTTTTGAGATTTCTTTGTAGGGCTTTTGGGCTTTCTGTTGTATAGATAGATAATGAATTTCTTGTAGATTTTGATTTTTCTAGTTTAGAAATTTTAATTGCAACATCTTCAGCTGGATCTAAAAACTCTACTCCTCTAAAATATTTCTTCAAAAATGGTAAAAGAAATGGAAGATGTGTACTAGATAATGTTGCAATCTTAATTTTATTTTCTTTAAACTCATCTTTCAATACTTTTAGTATAGTTTTAACACAATCTCTTTCATGAGTTAGAAATTTTCCACTTTCTACCAATTCAACTAATTCTGAACAATTTATCTTCAAAACCTCTTCCAAATCACTGAATTGTTCTATGTAATTATCTAATTCTTTACTCTTTGCAACAATTTCTGTTGTAAGTATTGCAACATTACTTGCTTTCTGAATTTTTTCAAGTGGAGGTAAAACTGTAATTATATTTTTTGGTAATTTTTCTCTGAAAAGTAATGATGGTGTATTTGATGCAAGTACTATTACATCAGGATCAAATCTTTCTGAAATTTTTTCAATTGTATCTGTGATTATTTTGTATAATTGTGATTTTGTCTTTGTGCCATATGGAAAATTCTTTCTATCTGCTAGATAGATGATATCTGATTTTGTCTTTTTCTGGATTGCTTTAATTATTGATAGAGAACCTAGTCCCGAGTCAAAAACAACAATTTTCATCTTCATTCATGCGTAGTTAGTTAGCTAAATTTAGTCTAGTGTTGATCTTATTCCACACTTCTGATTAAGAGCAATTTTTTCGAGACTACACAATGCCATCATTCCATAAAACATGGGCACGCCAAGAATCAGCAGGTATATCTGATAAATTTCGTGATACCTTGAAACCTCAAGGAGCATTGAAACCAAGAATTCAGAACGCTGTTAACAAATTACAGGCACAAACTTCTAAGATGGACAGTATGTTAGGAAAACTCGAACAACGAGATCAACAATTATTCCAACGTGTTGTCACAGCAGTTCAAAACCACGATAAAAGTGCAAGCACTGTTTTATCAAACGAACTAGCAGAAGTTAGAAAAGTAAAGAAAATGCTTGGCGGAGCAAGAATGTCTTTGGAACAAGTTCAATTAAGACTTTCAACAATTCATGACCTCGGTGATGCAATGGTTGCAATTGGACCTGCAATGGGCACAATGAAGAGCCTACAATCATCATTAGGTAAATTCATGCCAGAAGCAGATTCAGAATTGAACGCAATGACCCAGACATTAAATGGACTTATGGTCGACTCAA
>JABHJJ010000065.1 GCA_018691945.1 Candidatus Nitrosopelagicus sp.
AATTTGAATTGCAGTTGGCTTTGTAATTGTCAAACCACTAGTGCTTATCATTTCCATAATTTTTTCAAATCTTTCATCCTTGTCTAATTGTATTATAGTTTCACCAGTTTTACTTGTAGAAACAACACCAGATAGCTTTTGTAGATATGCTTCAAATGCTTCTTCTTGTGTTTCGCCTAGACCAACATAATATTCTCCTGTAAATCCTGCACCAACTGCAGCAATTGTACCCAATTGTGCTACCGAACCACCAGCTCCTGCAGTATAGACTGGAATAAAGTAAGTATCTTGATCTCCTACACGGTACAAAATGTTATCACCAATTCTAGGATTTCGTAACAATGTCTTGAGTTGTGCAAAGTCAGGATCACGATCAAGTGCTTCTCTAACAGATGTTGGTCCCAAAAGTTTTGTTTCAGAGTCTAATGGAACTTCATAGAAGGTCATCTTACCAAGTTTATCCATATCATTTTCTACAATCATGTATCCTGCCAAGTTACGTCCTTGTGAACCACGAAGTTCTAATGATAGAAGTCCGATAAACTCAGTTTCTGTAAATCCAGGTGGTTTTGCTTCAATATAGTAAGTATCAAGTCCTCTAGGAATTTCATAAAACTCGTTTGCTTGGATGAATGTCTCAACATCAGTTACGTGGTAAATATTGTACATCTCTGTTTTCCAGTTGAATAATTCCTCTGGATAACGAATTTGTTCTTCTAGCCATGCAGGTGCTGGAATTATCTGATCTTCATATTGCGACATCATCATGTTTGAGAAAAAGTCATCGCCATTTTTTATCAGGCTAATGTCGCCATTGTATGTATCAACAAGCGCATATCCTGCAAGTCTAAGATATGGGTTTCCTGCAGAGTATGGAACGTCTCTTGTATCAAATCCAACTATTAATGGAACAAGCCAATAGGTGTTAGTTCCATCAGTTACTGGATAGGAATCAAGTTCTTTTCCAAACATGTTATACAAGAAATAAGGATAAAGTGTCTGCATTCTTTCGTTAACATCTTTGTATCTCATAATGTGAAGAGACTCTCCAGGATATGAGAGGATAAAGTTTGGCTCAAAGATCCATGAAAGTGGTGGTGCTACATCAACTCCTCCGGCTCCATCATATTTTGCGCCGTTAAGTTCTGCACTTACATCACGATTTACTGGATATCCAGACCATGTATCATCAAGTAATCCACCTTCACCATAGTAGATTGCTCTTTGTTGAAATAATTCAGAACTATCAACAATTTTTCCTTCAGTTGCTTCTAGGGTTAGAAATCCATCAGGTACGTGAGTGTATACAAGATGCTCATTGTACCATTGGTTTTCAAGACTTACAGATGAAGGAAGTATTGGTTTCATTGATGCAGTCCAGTAAAGTTTATCGTTAAATCTTAGAATATCATTATCTTCAAAGTCTACATAAGGAATAAGACCAATCTCTGGTTTTAGTTTTGCAAATGCAGCGTTCCAGTCCCACACACGAATCTTACTTAGCACATCTTCATTTTCATCAATGTAAGAATCAATTAGATTTGGATTAACTGATGTAATTTGTACTTCATGAGTATTTTCATTAATCAGATCAAGTTCTGCAAGATGGCGATTAACACCAATTTGTTGTGCTGTGTATGGTCCAAGGTATTCTATCTTTTTTGCGTCTGCAACACTGTTGTTTACACCCATTGCAATTCCTACGATTAGCGCAATGGCAATTATTGCTGCAACTCGGATGTATACATCACGCTTGAACATGTGTGTTAGGACACGTGCACGCATTCTGTCAAAAATTGAAAATGCAATTGCTGCAAATCCTACAACAAAGGTCCCACCAATTGCGTATCTTGTGTTATAGTCAATAGTATCTGTGAAAAACATGTTAAAGGCAGCCCAGACTATTCCTATTCCAATTATTGCTTCAAGTGTTGCCATGTAGTTTAGGTATCTTGGTTTTCCTTCCTTTGTGTCATGGAAGTAAAGTGTTATCACTTTGATTACATAATGAATTCCTACAAAGAGGATTAAACGAAGCCCGATTGCGCCAATGATTGGAGGAATTATAACTAGAAGTGAAGGAATCATTGGAGTAACATTGTCCATTGCAAATGTTGGATCATTTGGTGGAGTTACAAATGGAAGTGAGAATAATGTTGTAATGTTTTCAATTCCCAGTTCATTTCCTTCTACCATATACAATAAACCAAATCCAAACATGAGGTTTGCAAAGAATGCACCAAAGAGTAGAATCTTTGTTATTTGCCAAAGTGCAAAGTGTCCTCCAGATAATTTGAATTCTGAAAAATTTGGAATTGTTTGTTGAACCTGATCTTGTGGACCACGATTCATCATATTAATTGCGCTGGTTATGGCAAACCAGAAAATTGATGATCTGTTTACTATGTTGACTCGAAGTAGTGCTATACTTGCAAGAGTGACTCCACCTATCAGTGAGAACATTAGTGGTTTTGTAAATACATCAGCAAATTCTGTTATATTCATTGACAAAACTACTGCTTGGTTTCCTGCCAATGCAAAGATTACAACTACAATTATTGCAATAATGCCAAGTTTGATAAATTTACCAGCATCTGGTGGTTGCTGACTACCACCTTCGTTTTTAGCGCTATACAAGATGAAAAAACTTGTTTTTTCATTTAATTAATACCTTATTAGTAGAATTGCAAAAAAATGTACGATTATACGCTTGATGCGATACCTTTGCACATCATATAGACTGCTGCAAACTTTGGAACAGATACTTGTTCATTGTTAAACGGTCCAAATTTTTTCTTCTTTAATGAAAACTCGATCGGACAATTTGTCACAACTTCAACTTCTTCATCATCAATAAAGCAAGCATCAACGTATGGATCAAACTTTTTCAAGTCCTCTACGAAAATTTTCGTAAGACCACTTTTACTGTTAATAGATCCAGGCAATCTAAAAATTCTGTGAATATCTTGTGTTACATTTGGATCAATCTTAATTCCAATTGAATCTCTAAAATCTTCTAGTCTTTTTTGAAACAGTGTATAACCGCCAGAGAGTACTTCTTGTAAAATTTTTGGACGGTTTGATTTTGTTCCGTACAAGTGCTTTGCAAGTCTTCCACCCCAACCATCATCCTCAAATTTTGGAAGAGATGATTTGTTCATGTTAAATTTTCTAAATCCAAATGTTTCAGGTATACTTCCACGAAACATAATGTAATCAGCAATCTCTGCTCTTTCCTTCGAGCCTACATCATCATATTCAGATTTTGAGACATAGATATGAAATCCCTCATTTCCAGAAAAAAATATCTTAATGTTTTGTTGGTCAATTCCCAAGTCATCTGTAAGAATTTGATTTAGTTTGACTACCTCGTCTTTTGTTGATTTGATACAGTCATTGCAGGTAAGTGTCGTAAAGGAAAGTTTTGTTGATTGGCAGTTTGGGCATGATTCATTCAATGAAGAAATTTCATTACAATCAGAGCATTTGATTAACGTATTATCTTTAGGATGTTCCTTTCTTAGATCCTTAGCATCAATATCAAAGATTATCTCAGCGTTTTGCCAATCTTTTTCAGCCATCGGCAGATTAGGAAACATATATCGTGCATTAGAACAGTAAACATCAGAAGGTTTGTTTTGCATTAAAAGTAGGTGAAGGTCTTTATCAGATTTGAGTGAAATGTGTCTATTCATTCCTCCATTAAATTTCTGGTAACCAAACTCTCGTTGGTTTGGGTTATCAGGAACATGTAGGAGATCAAAGTGTTCAAAATAAAATTTTTTGAATGTATCTTCAAGAAAGGTTACATCCTTTGCATTCATACTCTCTTTCTCCCAAACTGAAGAGGATTGATTATTGTATCACATGCAGGAACAGGAAAACAAAGATTTTGACTCTTCACCTTTTCACATGATGGACATTTGTATTCCGTAGTTCCAGATACACCAGAGAGTTGATTTAGCTGATAAATTGTAACTTTTGGATTATAGTCAGGTGCATTTTTGAATAATGGTGCAATTTGTTCCACTGTTTGACCTTTGTTTAATAGAAAAGTAGCAAGCATAAATCTTCCAGAATGAGGCAGGTTTTCTCCTTTTTCTAAAACTTCTATTGCATGTTTTATACAAGGAGGAAATTCTTTTGACTCTACTGTCTTCACCTCAAACTTTTTTGCAAGTTGTTTTAGTTTATCAACATAAGTCTCAAAGCCAATTATCATATCAGGTGAAGACGAAGAGTTGATTTTTGTATAGATATGTCTGTCTAGTTCTTTTCTTACCAATCTTACAGTTTCATGTGAGGTAAGGTGGACTTTTCCATTTACAACTTTTCTGTTAATTAATTTCCATTCTCTTTCATAGAAATTAATAGAATGTTTGAGATAATCACGAACAAGAATTGTAAATCCTTTGTCTGTTTTTTCTACAGTCATAGAAAATAATTCTTCAAGTATTTGTAGAGAAAGTTTGGTTTTTGTAGCATCTTGATAATTCATCAGATCCTTTTCTAGAAATTTTTCTGCACGACGAGCCTCTGCCAGAGAAAATCTTCGTATCAGTGTGTTCATGCCAGAGAGTTTTAGCAAAATTACAGCAATTAAAAATGAAAAAATCTCCAGAGGTAATGCAGAGTTATTAGATGAAAAATCAGATTTAAAAATTCGTCCTTCTGATGCAGTAATGATTCTTTCAAAGGCATTCTCAACAATTTTTTTTAGATCGGGATCAGTTCCAAATTGTTCTAGTGAAAATCCTTTATCACTTAGATATTTCCCTGCTTCTGCTAGAAACGGATACTTTACGATCTCGTCATTTCCAAGATTAACCATAACAATAGTGCACCAACTTAGTTTAAAAATTGCAATTAAAAAATTAGTATTTCCAGTAGATCTCTAGTTTAAATTATAATGAATTGTAGAAATAATATGCAGATTGGTGCCCATGTATCCATATCTGGCTCTTTAGACAGATCAGTAGATAATGCAGTTGAAAGAGAGTGCTCAGCGTTTCAGATATTTACCAGAAACCCACGAAGTTGGTTTGCAAAAGATGTGGATCCTAATGATGCTGAAAAGTTTAAAGAAAAATTATCAGATTCCGATATTGACAGAATGGCAACTTGTGCTCACATGCCATATTTACCAAATCTTTCAACACCAGAAGATGAAGGATATGAAAAATCAATCAAATCAATGATTAAAGAAGTGGAAAGATGTGACAAGCTTGGAATTCCGTATCTTGTGACTCATCTTGGAAGTCACAAAGGCTCCGGTGAAGAAAATGGAATAAAGAGACTTACAAACGCACTAAATGAAGTTGCAAAGACAAAGGCTGATGTAATGATTTTACTTGAGAACACTGCAGGACAAAAGAATTCTGTTGGTTCTGATTTTAAACAATTAGCAGAGATTTTTTCAAAATGCAAACCCGCAAAAAAATTTGGTGTTTGCCTAGATACATG
>JABHJJ010000066.1 GCA_018691945.1 Candidatus Nitrosopelagicus sp.
ATTGATACTGCCTGTACCGACATTAGCTGCCCTGAAATTAAATTGGACCCAACTGTCTTCAGTTAATGCAGCACCTTGAGGATATCCCGTTATCCATACGTCAAATGATCGAACTTCTAAATCTACATTAGACAAAGGAGCTTCTTCAACAGTAATTGTAAAACTTGCAGTAGCATTGTTTCCTGATTCATCAGTTGCAGTACATGTTATGGTGTTAGGACCAATATCAAAGAAATCTTCTACTTGAAAAGTTGTTTTCCATTGGGTAGATGTAATCTGAACATCTTCTTTCCAAGTTAAATCTAAATATTCAGGATCAGCACCTGTCATACCAGAATTATAACTGCAACTTTTTGGACTTGTAGGACCCCATGTTAGAACTTCTCCTGTTGATGCATTGGGTGTAGGATCATCATAAAGAATAACATCAAAAGTTTGCGTAATTACAGATTCTGCAGCAATAGAACCAGAGGGGGCAGTAACTTGGTAATTTGCAGGTAAAACAATTATTGGAGGAGTTGTATCATCATCAGGATCCTCAACAATAGAATTTATCGTAAATGATTCTGCATCACACACATCAAATTCTGGGGCACAAATTGTTACAGTAAAACTGCCATTGTACTGTTCAGTAAAGGTACTGTCGTAAAACACGGGTCCCTCATACCCAAAACCTGGTGGACCTGAAGCCGTTCCGTAAAAAGATGAATAATCACGAACAGTATTCCCATTAGAATCAGTAATTTTAAAACTCAAAGGTTGAGAAGATGCAAGTCCAGTAGTAGAACCATCCACATCAATTCTATAATGATCTGTTCCATTACACCAATTTTGATTGTGGTTTGGAGGGGCAGGAGAATCACAGTTGTAGTGAGATAAATTAGTTATTGCTAATGTGGGAGTAGGGTTTCCAACAATTAGTGATATCCCATCACCACCATCCAAAGTACGTGTAGGACCATGTCTAGTTTGAATGGCATCAATTTTTACTTTATGTTCGCCATCAGACAAATTATCAATGGAAACAAAAATCATATAGTAACCATCGTTAACTTTTAACACTTCAATTGGAAATTGATTATCATTAAATGGCGTACTAAATTGTTTAAAAATTTCAGAATTTGAATTAAAATTATCTTTATCTATCCAAACTTTAATTTCATCAAATACATCATAAATTCCATTTCCATGTACTTCAAATTGAGCTTCTGTACCTCCATCTGTTCTTGTTTCTAAAGTTATGCTAGTAGTATGATCTGCAAAAGCATCATTAACAGGAATTAACATTAACGCAACAAACACAAATCCTAAAATTAAAAATTTACTTTTTAAAATACTAATCATAACAATCTATTCTCCGCTAGAAATTTGATACTGTCATTAAAGGAATCATCATCCATCATACCTCTCATCCACATTGCAGCAGACTCTACAAACCAATCAGGTGCTGAAACATTTGGCGTAACAGTGTAATCATCATCTAACATCAAAACTAATTTTTGGAAATATGAATAATCACTAATCTTTCCATACACCCAAGATTCAGTATGCTCTCTGAGCCATTCAGGGTCAATTCCAAGTACATCAATGTTGTATGATTCAATTATCTCCCCACCATACTTTACAGTTACATCATAACTTCCAAGGGTTTCATCAATCATAAAGTTCTGAGAATAAAATCCATATCCTTTAGGCATTACAAAGAATTGCTGATAGGAATCATCCCCCTCCACTGTAATTATTACAGGTTGTATCTCAGATGGGACAAAATTAGGCACCGATTCAGTCAAAAATATGGATATTTCACCCCCAGATTCTACAATGGAATTTCTAAAAATCTCCAAATCCCCATCAAGTGAAATGTAATGGTTTGTAGTAATCAAAAATTCAGCAGACTCTACAACATTTCCTGAAATTATTGAAATATTATGAAATCCAGAATCTAAATCCACTAAAGAAATGACTCCAGAATAACTTCCTTCTGAATCAAGTGACAGTACAGTTTGCAAATCTCCATCAAGAGAAACTGAAATCTCTTTTGTTGAATCATCAACTAGTTTACCTGAAAATGGCAGATAGTTTATTGTATGAGATGAACTCTTAAACACTGATTGATCAATTGTTAGATGTGTATCAATTAATTCTTCTAGTATAACATCGTCTACTATATCTTCAACAATATAATTATTAAAAATTTCAAAAGTTCCAAATGGAATTGAGATATTATTTTCAATATAAGATACGACATAATTTCCAGAGACCCAATTTTCATCTAACAGTAAATAATAATCAATTAATCCTGTATCTGATGAATAAATAGTTGATTCTTGTAGTAATTCTCCATTTAATGAAATAGTAATTGGTGTTTTACCTGAATATGAATTCATAGTTGCAACATAATGTACACTTTC
>JABHJJ010000067.1 GCA_018691945.1 Candidatus Nitrosopelagicus sp.
ATCATAGTTGATGTTGATTTTATTCCCATCTTATGAGCTGTTTTTATTACATTAGTCCAATCTTTAACTGTGATTCTTCCTGGAGAAATTTTGTCACGTAGTTTTTGATTAAGTATCTCTGCTGCAGTTCCTGGAATTGTATCTACTCCTGCATCTTTTAATCTACTTAGATATTCTTTTGTTGAAACATTAGATCTAGTTGCACCATAAAGAATCTCTTCTGGAGAAAATCCATGTATGTGTATATCTGGAATCTCATTTTTAATTTCTCTACAAATATTCTCATATAATCCTGCATCCATGTCTGGCGGAAGTCCTGCTTGAACACATACTTCTGTAGCTCCGTAGGTGTATGCTTCCTTTGCTCTTCTTGTAATTTCTTCAATAGGAAGCGTATAGCCTTCTTCTTCTCTAAAGTCTCTACTAAATGCACAAAAGCCACATTGTTTTATACATACATTTGTAAAATTGATATTTCTGTTAACCACATAAGTTACTGTATCGCCTACCTTGTTTCTTCGTAAATAATCTGCAACTTTGCCAACAAGTTGAAAGTCTATTCCTTTTGCATCAAATAGAACTAGCGCTTCTCTTGAGCTTATATCTTTTCCAGAAATAGCTTTATTGAGAATTGCTACAATTACTGGATCTGCATATTGTAGAATACGTTCTACATCTTTATTTTCTAAATTCATTTCCAATAACTCTCTTTTACATAATTTTCTTCATTGGCAATTAAAGATATTCTCTGTTTCAAGTCATTATTTACTAGTGAAATAAACTCTGGATATACTGGAAATCGTGCTTTAAATGAAAAGCCAGAATCATTACATTTTTTTTCAACATTTTGAATATTTGGCCATGAAAACTCTGGATTCACATAATCTGATGTAATTGGTGAAATCCCGCCCCAATCATTAATCCCAACTGATAAAAATTCATGATAATTTTCTGGTGACAAATTAGGAGGAATCTGAATATTTGCATCTGGCATTATAATTCTACATAATGCAACTACCGTCTTGAAATAATCTTCTTCTGGTGTTGAATGTTCAAACATTGATGTTTTTGGTTTTGGATGAAAATTCTGTAAAATAATTTCTTGAATATTTCCATATTTATCATGAATTTCTTTGATATCTAAAATTGATTGAATACATTCTTCCAAATTCTCTCCAATCCCAATTAGTATTCCTGTTGTCATTGGCATTTTTAATTCACCAGAATTTTTTAAAATACCTAGCCTGGCACTTGGGTCTTTACTTGGTGCATCTTCATGTGGCATTCCTTTCTCTCTCAATCTCTGACTGGAACTTTCAAGCATCACTCCCATACTCACGTTAGTTTTTTGTAACTCTCTCATTTCATTTTTAGTGAGATTTCCGGCATTGGTATGTGGAAAAATACCTTCATTTAATACAATTTCTGAACAATGAATCAAATATTCTGATGTAGATGAAAACCCTTCATTCTTTAACCATCTTTTTACTTCAGGATATTTTTGCTCAGGTCTTTCTCCTGTAACAAATAATGCTTCAGTACAATTATATTTTTTTGCTAATATTGCTAATTCTTTGACCGTTTGTTTATTCATTAATGATAACTTTGTATCATTAGGTTCTGCTTTGTATGTACAATATGAGCATGTATCCCTGCACAAGTTAATTATGTTGAAAAATGCTTTTTTTGAAAAGCTAATTCTCTTTCCTTTTTTCTCATCTCTCAGATTTGATGCAACATCAAATATGATTTCTTTTGGTGCATTTTTTGCTAATTCTAGAATCTCTTCCTTTTTGATATATCTGGATTCATTAATTCTATGAATTATTTCAAAATCAAATTGTAATTTACTCAATGCTTAAAAATTCAGTACGACCTATTTAATTTTGTAGAATCTCTATCTAGGTCTCTCCTCAAGAACCATTGTTAATTCTAAAATTTCTCCATTCCTGTTTACTGAAAGAACCATCTCATCCCCAATTGACTTTTCTCTTTGTAAGTGAATCAAGATATCTGAAATTTTTCTGACAGTTTTTCCATCTATTGATAATACTATATCACCATCTACTGCTAATTCTCTCCCGTCAATCTCTTTTGTCTCTGTAACTCCAATCAATCCTGCTTGTTCTGCAGGACTTCCTTCAATTACTGAAATGACCAAAAATCCTTTTGAACTCTTTAACTCTCTAAAATCTGCAAGCTCTGGATCAACATCTGTTCCTGAAATTCCCATCCATGGATGTTTGAACTCTCCATCTTCGATAAGCACTGGCACAATCTTTTTCACAGTGTTTGATGGAACTGCAAAACCAATCCCTGAAAATTCACCTGTGATTGATTGTATGGCTGTATTAATTCCTACAACTTCTCCTTTCATGTTGATTAGAGGTCCTCCTGAATTTCCAGGATTAATTGC
>JABHJJ010000068.1 GCA_018691945.1 Candidatus Nitrosopelagicus sp.
CTCCATGTGTAATCTTCTTTGATGAAATTGATTCAATTGCACCAATTAGAGGAGCAGGAGGAGAAACTGCAGTAACAGAGAGAGTTGTCAGTCAATTATTAACAGAGTTGGATGGAATGGAAAATATGCACGGTGTAGTTGTACTTGCTGCAACAAACAGAGCAGATATGATTGATCCAGCATTACTCAGACCTGGAAGATTTGATAAAATTATTTCAATTCCATTACCAGATAAAGACGGTAGAAAAATGGTAATAGAAATTCATTCAAAAGATATACCACTTGCAGATCAAAATGGTCCAGATAAAATTGACTTTGAGAAGCTTGCAGAATTAACAGATGGATTGAGTAGTGCAGATGTCGCATCAATAGCAAATACTGCAGTTTCACTAGTAGTTCATGAACATTTGGATAACGCTGCTCCAGACAAGAATCTAAGTGATGATGAAACAAAGAAAGTCGTAGATGCTATTGAAAAGAAAGCAGCAGATGCCAAAGTCACAATGAAGCACTTTGAAGAAGCAGTTAGAAAAGTAAGAGAGCAAAAAGATCTCAAGATGAACGATAAACTAGTTGCATCATACTACAGGTAGTTTTAATAAAATACACACTATCTAATTTTCATAAATGTCAGAACTAAAGGGATACAAAGGTAAAATTCGTGATTTCTTAACTCAAAATCAAGTGAAAGTAGGTGATTTAATCAAAATTACTTCTGAATTGACATTTTCAGGAATTCTGATGCCTAGGTATGAAAGTGGAGACGAGTCTCATATTGTTCTAAAACTAAAAAGCGGATATAATATTGGAATCGAATTTGAAAAAATTGAGAAGATTGAGAAGATTGGACAAGTAGAAATAGGTATTAAAAATTCACAGACGATTGAAAAAAATGAAAAATTACCAAAGATTTTGTTATTGTCAACTGGAGGAACTATTGCAAGCAAGGTGGATTATAGAACAGGTGCAGTAACTCCTGCACTATCGGCGTCAGAATTGTATGAGGCAGTTCCAGAGATTGCAAAAATTGCGAATGTTGATGCAGAAGTATTATTTTCAGAATATTCAGAGAATTTACAACCAGATCATTGGTTAGAGATTGCAAAAAAGGTGGATAGTGTTGCAGATTCAGATTATACAGGAATAATCATAGCACATGGAACAGATACAATGCATTATAGTTCTGCATTTTTATCATTTGCATTATCTGGTTTTAAGAAACCAATTACTCTAGTTGGGTCACAAAGATCATCGGATAGACCATCATCAGATGCCGCATTAAATTTAATTGCAGCAACAAAATTTCTAGTAAATACAGAATCAACAGGAATTTTTGTTGTCATGCATCAAAATGAAAGTGATGATACCATAGCATGTCATTTTGGAACACGTGTAAGAAAAAACCACACGAGTAAAAGAAGTGCATTTCAAACCGTGGGGGCTGAACCAGCATTTGTTGTGTATGAGGATAAGATTCTAAAAAATGCACAAAAAGAGTTCTTTGATGGTAATGAATACAATCCAAAAATTAATCTAGATACAAGAGTCGCACTTGTAAAATATCATCCAGGATTTGATTCGAAGATCATTGAATCATTAATCAAATTACAATATAGAGCAATAATTTTTGAGGGAACAGGATTGGGACATGTAGGAAAAACAATGTATGATTCAATCAAAAAAGCACAAGAAAATGGAATATTTCTTGGAATGACATCTCAATGTATTGATGGACGAGTAAGCATGACAGTATACGAGAGTGGACGAGATTTACTTGACATGGGAATAATCCCTCTAGAAAATTTGATTCCAGAAGTTGCATTAGTTAAGGCAATGTGGGTTTTAGGAAATTCTGATTCTTACGATGATATAAAAAATAAGATGCTAGAGAATTACTCATCTGAATTTTCTTGAGTAATAAAATGACTGAATTTGATATTAAAAACATTGGATTAAAAGTTGGGTTAGAGATTCATCAACAATTAGATACAAAAAAAAAGTTATTTTGTGACTGTACACCAATAGAAGAAGAAGAGTTTTCAAGAAAATTTTCAAGAAAACTAAGAGCAGCAAAAAGTGAGTTAGGGAAAATAGATCCTGCGGCACTTTTTGAAAGTACTAAATCAAAGACAATAGTTTATTATGCAAATACAAAAAGTAGTTGTCTAGTTGAAGAAGATGAAGAGCCACCACATGCATTAGATTATGATGCAAAGAATATTGCACTTTTGATCAGTTCTGCATTAGAATCAAAGATATTTTCAGAGATCCACGTGATGAGAAAGACTGTGATTGATGGATCAAATACAACCGGATTTCAAAGAACAATGCTTGTTGCACAAGGTGGACATATTGAAGTCGGTGGTAAAAAAGTGGGCGTTCAGTCAATATGTCTTGAAGAAGATGCCGGAAAATTAATCAAAGATGAAGGAAATCATAGATTTTTTAGTTTAGATAGGCTGGGAGTTCCTTTAGTTGAAATTGCATTGGATCCTGTCGAAGGAGATCCAAAATTTGTAAAAGATATTGCGTTAACTCTAGGCAGATTATTACGAGTTACAAAAAAAGTGATGCGTGGAATTGGAACAATTAGGCAGGATGTGAATATTTCTGTTGAAGGAGGAGGCGTTATTGAAGTAAAAGGTGTTCAGCAATTAGATCAGTTAGAGAAAATTATTGAATTCGAAGCAAAGAGACAACATGGATTAAAATTAATTTCAGAGAAAATTAATCAGACCAAATTTACAGAAATTAATCAAAAAGAAGATGTCTTTGATATTACTGAGGAAATGCAAGAGTGTAATTCAAAGATCGTTAAAAAATCAATTGGAAAGCAAGATAGAATTTTTGGAATAAGAATTAAAAAATTAAAAGGAATTTTTGGTTTTGAACCATATTCAGACATAAGATTAGGAAAAGAGATTGGACAACTAGTAAGATTTTTTGGAATTGGGGGTGTTTTTCACTCGGACGAATTACCAAATTATGGAATTGAAGATGTAGATATCAAACGAGTTACTGAAAAATTAGATATTCAAAATGATGACGCATTTTTAATTATTGCTGGAGAGAAAATTTCAGTTGGTTTTGCAATTAATTCAATAATTAATAGAATAAAACTTGCAAAAAATGGACCGCCTGCTGAAACTCGAGCTGCTACCCAAAATGGAGACACCATATTTCTTAGACCCAGACCAGGCGCATCAAGAATGTATCCAGAAACAGACATTCCCACAATCAAAGTAACAGATGAAGAAATTGTAGAAGTAAGATCTAACATACCAAAATCATGGGAAG
>JABHJJ010000069.1 GCA_018691945.1 Candidatus Nitrosopelagicus sp.
ACCTTCTAATTTCATTTAGAAGGTACAATTTCTCTTGATCTGAACTTGTGTCTGAATTAATTGCGTCTTTACAAGTCATTGATTGTAGTAAACACGACTAGATCTTAAGCATTTTTGAATTGTATTACACTGTATTTCGACATTCTTATGTTCTTGAATAACTAAAATAAATTATTGAAATTTCTGATTCTAACTGCACTTGTTTTTGGTATTTTTGCCATTTCACTGGGTGTAATTCCTGCTGATGCTGATAGATATATCGGTACAGAAAATGCTTGGATTGATGTTTCTTCATCTTTTGGTATTGATTGGGGAGAGCCTCTTCAAATAACTCTGCACGATAATGACATGAATAAAGATAGTACTGTAGCAGAAAAAATCTTACTTCATACTGCATATGATAAACTTGTTTTAGATTCCTACGAAGAAGACCGTGTATATTTTCCTACTAAAGTTGGATCAATGCCATGGATTTCATCTAGTGATTCACCAATACTTGCCGTATTAGAACCAGAAGCTAATCCAAAATTTTGTCAAAATAATTCTATATGTGAGAATTGGGTTGCGGGGGGACAATGGGATGACGTAGAGAATTTCTCTTATGGGACTACAACTCCAAATCATTTGACTACCATTAATAATGGTGATTCAATTTTACTTGAATCTGCATATTATTCTGATTATTTTTTCCAGTTACATAATGAAGAAACTCTAAGATTTTTTATTAATTATAATTTTGAATCATTAAAAGAAAAATTATCTGGTGGTCAAATTAATTCATTTAGTGTAGTTTTAGAAAGTGGCACATATTCTGTACCTTGGATTGATTCTACAAGTGCGTTTAAGGATCAAATTGAAATGGATAATTCTAAACTAGTTGAACTTTATGCCAATGGTGCAGGTACAAATGTTAGAATAATTTTTGATGACGTAGAGCCTAATACTACATTAGATTCTGAAACATTATTGCCTTTAGTTATGGATTTATTTAGATATGGTATTCGTGACAGTACTAATCAGATTATCCTTGATAATATTTTTAGATTAGAGTTAGAGGAAACTGGAATTGATACAGGTAAGTTTACTGGAACTGTAACATTTGTAGAACTTACATCTACGAACATATCTACATTTGATTTTGATTCTTTAGAAACATTTGGAAAGGATATTGTTTTGCCCATTTTTAATAATAGTTACTTCACAGTAGATTATCGAGATGCAGACACAACTGGAAATATTATAGAAATTGGTTCTAATCATGAACTAATTAAAATTTCTCCAAACATCTCCTTGTCTGTAACTCTAAATGAAGATACAGTAACTGAGATTGAAATTGACAATACGGGTAAACAGTACAGACTTAATCCAAATTTCTCTACTAGCTGGAATTCTTTAAAAGTTGATAAAATGGAAGTAAATGGAAATATGCTTAAAATTTTTCCAAGATTTAATGATTTTGGAAATTATGAAGATATTTTAATTGGAATTGAGGAATGCAACATTTATGGATGTAATACAGGAATATCTGGAAGCATATACTTGGATATGACTAT
The DNA here is from genome assembly GCA_018691945.1 of Candidatus Nitrosopelagicus sp. Taxonomy (GTDB): domain Archaea; phylum Thermoproteota; class Nitrososphaeria; order Nitrososphaerales; family Nitrosopumilaceae; genus Nitrosopelagicus. The sequence goes on from JABHJJ010000069.1 coordinate 1,554, forward strand.
AACTCCAATTAACGATCCTCCCATGATAAAATATGATGGCTTCAACAATGATCTAGATTTGACAACACAGAATCTAAAAGTAATTGAAGATACTCCCTTGGTCATTGAAGTGGACTCCATTCATTGTGCATCTAACTCATATTATGTAGATGGATATAACAATGAAATTATGTGTCATTCCTTCTACCCCAATCTTCTAAACAATATTCTAACCGTTGCAGATGTTGATAATTTAGAATATGGGGTTATTCCTGATGTTCCAATCGTGCCAATAATTGCTCAGCAACCACAATCAGGAGCATTGTCTATTGAAAATGGTGTTTTGACATATGCTCCAAATTTTGATTTCTTTGGTGATGATATGTTTTTACTAAAATTTAGTGATGGTGAATTGGAATCAGACGATACGGTAACTGTGAATATATCTATAGAAAATGTTAATGACATACCAGTAGCTGATGCTGGAATTGACCAAAGTGTTGATGCTGGAAATATAGTTCAACTAGATGGAACTTTAAGTTCAGATGGTGAAAATGATGTTTTATCGTATTCTTGGATTCAAACGGCAGGTGATCCTGTAACATTAACTGACAGTACAATTAGCAATCCTCAATTTACTGCTCCAAATATTGATGGGTTAGTAACATTCATGCTCACGGTAAATGATTCAGTTGCAACAAGTAATCCGGATGTAATTAACATCTATGTGGGAACCCCCGTTCCAGAACCAACTGCTCCTCCAGCTCCGTCTTCTCTCAATAGTAATCCTTCAGATAGTACCGTTGTTTTATCTTGGCAAAATCCTGATGATGGAGGTTCTCCAATTATTGATTATGTTGTAGAGTACAAATCCGCAAATTCATCTTGGAGTACATATGATGACGGAGTAAGCTCCAACACCATATCAATAATCAGCGGTCTTGAAAATAATGTTGTATACCAATTCAGAATAACTGCAGTAAACTCTGTGGGTACAAGTGACCCATCTACTTTAATTTCTGCAACTCCGATTTCCTCTACACCTGTAGCTGAAACACCTGTTACTCCACAACCAGAACCAACTGTCCCACAACCAGAACCAACTGTCCCACAACCAGAACCAACTGTCCCACAACCAGAACTTGGTATTGCTTCCTTTGTTGATCAAACAAAAGATCCTCAACATTACATTGATAGATACAATACTGAACCTGCATACAAAAAATGGTTTGATGATAACTATTCCCAATACGACTCCATTTACCAAGCAGTTGGATTAGATGAGCCATCTGAAGAATCTGTTTTGGAAATTCCTATTGAACCAGAACCTGAAATGATAC
>JABHJJ010000070.1 GCA_018691945.1 Candidatus Nitrosopelagicus sp.
AGAACCGAGAACAGTTTTTCCAGAGCTTGAAGCTCCAATCAAATTTATTTTAACAAATCCCATTGATTTTGAAGTTTCATAGATTTCATCTACACAAGCATTGACAGATTGATTTCGAAGCATCTTTGCCCCATTCCACTTGATAACAACAGGCTTGGTTTTCTTCTTGCTTGAGGCTCGAGGGATAACTCGAGTGATAGTTTCCATTAGGCTTTATCTCCTGTATCTTTGAAAGTAGGCATATCTTCGCCATGCTGGGAAACATACTCTTTTCGATAAAGTACTTCTTGAGCAGTAATTTCTTCTAGAAAATTATAGAACCATTGACCAAATTTATGAGGAAAAGCCCTATCTAATCCCCTCTTAGATATTGGCGAATCAGGAACAACTCTAAGAAAATATGGTCTTTGTCTTTCAGACATGAATTTGATAGTACTAGCCATATTGTTTTCATTCTTACATTTCGGACAAAACCAAACTTTTTTGGTTTTTGAGTTGTGAACTACTGATGCAATTAATGGTAGAATCATATCAAAGACTGCGACTTGTTCATCTGGAATTTCTGAAGGAATTTGAGTCTCTTTTGTATATTCATCATCTTCGCCTTCATTGATAATTTTACTTTCTGTTTGAAAACAGTTAGAACATTGAAACATCAATTGTGTTTTTACAGCTTCTTCATATTGTTCCGTTGATATGTTTACCAAGTATTCATTACCTAATGATGTGTTAAGGTTCATCAATGCAGAACGTGCGCCATCAAAGTCTTTTCGTTGTAAACAATTAACTGCCAAGTTTTTGTAGTAACCAAAGTTTTGTGCGATGTTTGGTAAATATCCAGACCGAGAACTCATTACTTCTTCAACACCCGAACACGTAGAATCTTTAGTAGTAGTAGAAGGAAAGGATACAACACTAATGCTCTTCATAGATATTTAATAAGGCAAAGTCTTACTACTGAAAATATTTTTTTATTATTTTACAATAGTTAATTGTCGTGACTAAATACGGTTAATCATGTCCACATCATTAACCATAGTACACAAACATGAAAAGAACTTTGCAAAAAGAATTTGCATTGTAATGTTTTGTGAAAAAAGGTAGGGTATTTTTGTAAAACGTCAGAACGTCAGAAAGTTTACGCAATGGTTATAGATCATAACATTACAAAATCTTTTGATCATGGTCGAGAACAGCATAATGGCAGTACTTGCAATGTTCATTGGAATCGCTGTATTTCTATCCGTAGGAATAATGATTCTAGATGGCAGTCTTTCAGATTGTAGCAATCTTGAAGGATACAATGCAAGTACTCCAGCTAGTTCAACTGATTGGGCAAAAAGTTGTCTAGACAATAATTCTGGAATTCAAAATTCATGGATTTTAATTTCAGTCATTTTGATTGTAATTGCGAGTGTTATCATTCTCACAATTATCAGAATGTTATAATTTGAATTAGCAACTCAAGTTATCTTTTTTTTAATTTGATACAGATTTTAGTTTTTACAGTTGTTATTGTAAGAATATCATATTATCAGATATTGTATTCTGATATTCTGATATTCTGATATTAATTATAATGAAATCTATAATCTTCAAAGTGTCTTTTGAGGCTCTGATTTATCATCTATTTTAGGCACGATTTGGACACAATTCTTGACCATTCCAGCAAAAACATTGAAATTAAAACTCTCAAATGCTTCTGTAATTTCTTTTCTATCGAGTTTAATTCCATGTTCTTCTTTAAACCATTTAGCTAATCGATGTAGTGATTCTTCATTGGCTATACTTTCTGTAAAATATTTTTCAATTATTTCATCTTCAGGATTGGCTATCTCTTTCCATTCTTTTTCTGTAATTATTCTATCTGCATAATCATATTGTTCTTGCATCAGATTAACAAGATAAGATAAAATTTCAGAACCTTCTTTTTCAATTACATCAGATTCAAGTGTTGTATTTTCTGGAAATGCTTTTTCTTTGGTATTGTGAATTAAAGATAATCTTCCTTGAAACATTGCATCTTCTTCTTTCTTTGGAATTCTTAGAAGATTATTTGCACTTGAAACAACCTTGATAGTATTATCCCATTCATCATGGTCGCCAAAGTTCTTTCGACCACTAAAAGTTTGTTCGCCTAACATAATTTTTAATTGATTGACCTTTTCCCAATCAGTTGTTATTTCTCTAATTACAACATATAATTTTCCTTTTAGATTTGCTTGAGTTGGTTTATCTTTTAGTAATTTATCAAT
>JABHJJ010000071.1 GCA_018691945.1 Candidatus Nitrosopelagicus sp.
AGTTAAACTAGTTACTGGAAATTCTACTGAATTTAATTTTAAACCTGATGTAATAATTGATGGAATTTTAGGCACTGGGATTAAGGGTGAAATCAGAGAGCCGTATGTTTCTGCAATTAATTTCATCAATGAAACTGATTGTTACAAATTTGCAGTTGATGTTCCATCTGGAATGGATCCTCAGACAGGTGAAACAGCAGATTTTTTCACAAAATGTGATATGACTGTAACTTTTCATAAAATGAAACAAGGAATCCCAAAAAGAAAAGATTTGACCGGTGAACTATTTGCTGAAAAAATAGGAATTCCACCTGAAGCAGAGATTGATGTTTTGTGATAGTCCATCAAATTCCAGTAGGACCTATGCAAAATTTTTCTTATATTGTTGAAGATGAGTCAACACATGAATCGATTGTAATTGATCCATCATGGGATTTAGAAAAATTAATTGCTATAATTGATGAACAAAATCTTAATCCAAAATATATTGTAAATACCCATTGGCATGATGATCATACAAGAGGAAATGAAGAATTGGCAAAGAAATTATCTGTAAGGATTGTACAACATGACGCATCAACTTTACAAAATGACATGACTGTGAAAAATGGTGATTCAATCAAATTTGGATGCTCAGAACTTATTGTGTATCATACGCCTGGTCATTCTAAAGATAGTATTTGTCTTGTAGGTGACGGAAAAATTTTCTCAGGTGATACTCTCTTTGTTGGAAATTGTGGAAGAATTGATCTTCCTGGAGGTAGCGCAAATGAACTTTATCACAGCTTATTTGACGTACTGCACAGTTTGGATGATAATCTTGTATTGTATCCTGGTCATGATTATGGTATGACTACAACATCTACTATTGGAAATGAAAAAACTACAAATCCTGTAATGCAAAAGATGAATGAAGATTCTTTTGTAGATAGAATGGGTGGATAATGTGTCAATTACATGCCACGGAGATGTGGACAATGCAAAAAAAATTATTCAAGTTCTTTCAAAAAAACGATTTACTTTTGGTCTAGTTGCATCATATAGTGAAACCTGTGAAATTCCTGGAATTACTATTGCTGGGGCTGATAAGGAATTTCTGAAATTTACTGCACCTGCAGATTCTGAATATATTGAATATGGAAAATGCATTTGCATACCTGGAATTCCTATATCTCCTGATGGAAAACCTACGCCTGCATTATTGACTCGTGTTTCATTAAATGCTGCAAAAATTCCACATTTTATTGTAAATGCCGGAAGTAAAGTTGCTCCATCTTTATGTTATTTTGACGCTGATATACTTCCAGGAAAAAACATTTCTGAATCTCCAGCAATGTCAATTCAACAAGTAAAATCTGCAATTGAATTTGGAAAAAATTTAGGTAGAATTATGTCACAAAATACTGATTGTCTTGTCATTGGTGAGTGTATTCCTGGTGGCACTACTACTGCACTTACAGTTTTGAGAGCGTTTGGGTTGAAATGTAATGTTAGTTCTAGCATGCAAAACAATCCTTTAGATCTAAAAAATAAAATTGTTCTAGATGCACTAAAACGCAAAAAATCTGATGATCCATTAGAAATAATTTCTAATTTTGGCGATCCTATGATGCCAGTTTGTGCAGGTATGTTGTCATCTGCATCAGAAAAATGTCATGTTATTTTAGCAGGTGGAACACAAATGCTTGCTGTACTGCAACTTGCAAAACATATTGGTTACAATGCAAAAAATTCTGCAATTGGATGTACATCATATATTGTTGATGATTCTCAAGCAAAATTTCTTGAAACTTTATATCAAATTGATAATATTGCGGTTCTTTCATGTGATCCATGTTTACATAACTCTCAACATTTTGGATTTCGTTCTTATGCGGATGGTTTTGTAAAAGAAGGTGCAGGAGCTGGTGGTGCTATAATAGCATCTTTACTAAAAACAGAAAATTCTATCGAACAATTATTTTCTCTGTTTGAACAAGAATACAAGAGAATTTCTACTTGACAGTAACTGATTTTGCTAAATTTCTTGGGTAATCTGGATCTGTATCTTTTTCTAAAGCTGCATAATATGCAAGTAATTGTATCGGAATTATCTCAATTAATGGATATGATACTTCTTCCATCTCTGGAATCTCTATCCAATAGTCATATGCTGAATTTTTCTTATTTGAGATTCCAATAATCTTTGCACCTCTAGCCTTAATCTCATTTGCACTGTTTAACGTATCTTGATATGTTGAATCTTCAGGATTGATTATGATTACATATACATTTGAATCCATTAACGCAAGTGGTCCATGCTTTAACTCTCCACCTGGAATTCCTTCTGCGTGAATGTAGGTTAATTCTTTTAATTTTAGAGCTGCTTCTTTTGCAATTGGAAAATGAATTCCACGTCCCAATATGTAGATGTCAGATACTTCTTTCAGATCTTTAGCTAATTCTTTTATTTTAGAATCATTATCCAAAACCTTTGAAATTCCATCAGAAATTTTTTCCCAATCTAAATTCATACATTGATTACATATTTTGTTTGTAATTTTGTATAATATGGCAAGTTGTGATGTAAAACTCTTGGTTGCCGCAACACCTATCTCAGGTCCACAATTAAGATTAATTACTGCATCTGATTCTTGTGATAAAGATGAATTTAGATGATTAACAATTGATAATATTTTAGAATTGGATTCTTTTGCAATTTTTACGGCTTCTAATACATCTGCACTTTCCCCACTTTGTGAAATTGCTATCAACGTAGAATTTTCTTCAATACTGTCTGGTGAAAATGGTAATTCGCTAGAAATTATTGGTTCTATCTTTAATTTTGCATATTTGGAAAACAAATATTTTGTAATCCTCGCTGCGTTATAGCTTGTTCCACTCCCAGTGATGTATAGATTTTTTGTC
>JABHJJ010000006.1 GCA_018691945.1 Candidatus Nitrosopelagicus sp.
AAATCTAATTTCAAGATTGAAACATTTTTTGATGATATTATTGGTGCAATTAGTTCAGTTGTAGAAAAAGATAATCTGATAATTATTTTTGGCCCTGGTGAGACAAAAAAGAAGTTTTACAATTATGTGTCAAAAAAGCCACTTGCAGACAGATGTAAATTCAAAGTAATAGAAGGAATTGATTCAGGAGGAGAAGATGGAATTCATATATTTACAAAATCGGATGCAATGAAAGAAGTAATGGTAGATACAAAACTTGCCAAGGTATCGCAGATAATTGACGAGGTAATGTTTCTAGCAAATAAACAAAGTAAGAAATTCTCTATGGGAATTGAAGAGACAAAAAAAGCAAATGAAGTAGGTGCAATAGAATCTCTAGTATTTTCAGAAAAAGCTATCCAAGATTCAGATGAACAAGAAATTGTAGATTTTTTAAATGATGTGGAATCTAAAGGTGGCGAGATTTTTAGTGTAGATAGTACTATTGATGCAGGATTAAGAGTTTCAGGTCTAGGTGGAATTATTTCATTACTAAGATTTCCATTAGAATACTAGAGAGTGGAATCTACCAACCAATCAAGATATGGTTTATTCATAGAATTTACATTAATTTCAACAATTTCTGGCACATCATATGGATGTAATTTTTTTATTTCATTTTTTAGAGTTTTTTCATTTTTCTTTGTAGTTTTAAAAAATGCCAAATATTCCGAATCATTCTGTGTCTTTCCTTTCCATGAATAAACAGAATCAATTTTTGTAATATTTACACACGCTGCAAGTTTCTGTTTTACCAATTGGTTTGCAATTCTTTTTGTTATAATCTTGTTAGGGAATGTAGAGACAATTATGACAGGTTTCATAGGAAACGATAAATTGCCGAGACTAAAAAATTTTCTATAACTTGGACCTCAATTTTTTAACAGATAATGCAATTATTTACGTACTCATAGCATGGGTTGTAATTTTTGGAGTAGCCAAAGGTCTCAAATTAGAGAAATATGGATTTACAATCAAACCATATAGTTTAACTTATAAAAATTACAAAGTTCAAGATGCATTAATTAGAGTATTAGGAAGAACAAGAAGAGGAATTCGCGTATTTGCAGATGTTAGCGTGATTGCAGGATTTTTAATGATGGGATTTGCATTTTGGTTTTTGTTTTCAAACATTACAAACTTCTTTGTTCAACCAACAGAATTTGCAGAATTAACTGTTCTAATTCCAGGAGTTACGTTAACATCTGGTTCAGCCATCATGTACTTTTTACTATCAATTCCAATTGTGTTAGTAGTTCATGAAGGTGCACATGGAATTGTAGGAGTTATGGAAAAAATTGGTATCAAGACAGGAGGATTTGCAATATTCATTGCCATGTTTGCAGGCTTTGTTGAGCCAGATGAAGAGCAGTTTAGTAAGGCAAAGAAGATTTCAAGACTACGTTTGATTGGGGCAGGTCCAACATCAAATGTCATTTTTGCTTTTGCGTTAGGAGCAATATTATTTACAAATCCAATGTTTGCAATGGTCGTACCAGAACCATTTTTGAGTTCATTTTATGAAGAAGCAGAAGATGGTGTTTTGGTACTTTCATTGATTGATGGTGGAGGTGCACAACAAGCAGGTATTCAAGAAAACGATGTAATCATAAAGATTAATGATGTTAACATAGCGTCGGCAATTGATTTACAGAAAAATCCATTAGAGCCTGGAGAAATGGTTGATGTTACAATACTTCGAGATGGGAGTGAGGTTGTTTTTCCAGTTACAATAATGGCATCGCCTGATGATCCTGAGAGAGGATTAATAGGAATAATGAGAAATGATCAACCTCCTAAACCAATTTACAACTTTATTGATTGGGGTTTGGACACTCCTATGGGTTTTCAATTCTCCATGTTCCTACTATGGTTATGGATGATTTCATTCTTCATTGGAATAATCAACATGTTACCACTACCAATCTTAGATGGAGGTAAATTCATTCATACAATTATTGATGGAAAGATTTCAGAGAAGGCAGTAAATGGAGCAATGATGGCAGTTTATGCATTCACATTTATCATATTTGGTCTCAATATTGGATTGTCATATTACAAGTCAGGTTGGTTTACAATCTAAAGAATCAGATATTAACTGAAATAGTTTCTCCAAATCATGCAATGCCAAAAATGTGAAAACATAGCAGTATACAACAGAAAGTATTCTGGAGAAAGCCTTTGTTCTGGCTGCTTTTCAAATTCCATTTTGAGAAAGGCTGCAAAAACTATTTCCAAGTATAAAATGATTAAAAATGACGAATTAGTTGTTGTTGGAGTCTCAGGTGGAAAAGACTCGCTAGTATTACTAAGCATTTTAAAGAAAATGTCAGAGACACATAATTTCAGAATAATTGCAGTAACAATTGACGAAGGAATTCCAGGTTATAGAGATGAGGCATTGGAGATAGTCAAAAGTTTCTGTTCAAAATTAGAGGTAGAGTTTAGAATATACTCATACAAAGAATTGTATGATGTTACATTATCAGAATCATTAGAACTAAGAGAAGATGAAAAAACAACATCATGTTCTATTTGCGGTATTTTTAGACGAAGAGCATTAGATCATGCTGCAAAAGAGTTAGGAGCAAATGTGATTGCTACAGGCCATAACCTAGATGATTCTTTACAGACATTTTTGATAAATACACTATCTGGAGATTCTAACAAAATTGGCTGGATGAGTCCAGGAAGTGATTCAAAAAATATTAGAAAGATAAAGCCACTTGCAGAGATTTATGAATCAGA
>JABHJJ010000072.1 GCA_018691945.1 Candidatus Nitrosopelagicus sp.
ACCGGTGGACGTATTACCTCAAATATTGAAGATATTTCTGAAAAAGATCTAGGAGCAGCTAACTTAGTTCAACAAAAGAAAGTTGAATCTGATAAATGGGTTTTCATTGAAGGTTGTAAAAATCCACAATCTGTAACATTATTGATACGTGGTGGTTCTCAACGTGTAGTTGATGAAGTTGACCGTTCCATACATGATGCATTAATGGTTGTAAAAGATGTAATTGAAAAACCAGAAATTGTTGCTGGTGGTGGTGCACCTGAAGCAGTACTAGCATCATTTTTGAAAGATTGGTCTGAACGTTTTGAAGGTAGACAACAATTAGCTATTAACAAATTTGCTGAAGCGCTAGAAATAATTCCATTAACAATTGCTGAAAATGCAGGAATGGATCCTATTGATACTATGGTTAAATTACGTGCAAAACAAAGCGAAGGTAAAAAATGGACAGGAATTAATGCAAGAGAAGGAAAAGTAGCTGATATGTTATCTCTAAACATTGTGGAACCAGTTGTAGTGAAAGAACAGATTATCAAATCTGCTACAGAAGCTGCATCAATGATTCTAAGAATCGATGATGTAATTGCAATTTCTGGCGGTTCTGGTGGTGGAATGCCTCCTGGAATGCCTCCAATGGGATAAATTTTCTAAAAAGCGGTTCTTAACAACAAAAGTCCTACACACAAAATGACATTTCTTGTAAGGGTTGGCTATGACGACAAAAATTCTGTAGGTTGTTCTTAGAACCGCTTTTCATGACTAATTTAACTAATTTTTAGATATAAAATCCACTGAGAACTTATCTATGATTCATTTTCTTTGAAAAAACTCAAAAAACATCAGATCCTAAGCATTACATGAATAAAATTGGAATTGATCTAGGTGGAACCAAAATTGAAGGAATACTAACTGATGAAAAATATCAAACTATTCAAAGAAAGCGTATTCCCACAAATCAATATTATGGCTATGATTCTATTTTAGATTCAATCAAAAATCTAATTCTTGAACTTACTCATGAATCCGATGAAAAATTCTCAATTGGAATATGTACTCCTGGGGCATTATCTCTTAATTCTGGTCTGATAAAAAATAGTAATACCCAGTGCCTGATCGGAAAAGATCTTCGAAATGACTTGCAAAATATTCTACATCACGATGTATTAATTGAAAATGATGCTAATTGTTTTGCGTTGGCAGAGGCAAGACTTGGTGCAGGCAAAACCTTGAATCTAGTTTTTGGTGTCATAATGGGAACTGGAGTTGGCGGAGGAATAATTATTGATGGAAAAATTTATCATGGACGTACAAATATTGCCGGAGAATGGGGTCATCATTGTCTACATGATGAAGGAAATAGTTGTTACTGTGGAAATAGAGGTTGTGTTGAGACATACATCAGTGGTCCTGCACTGGAAAAAAACTGGTCACGACTATCTAATCTAAATCAAAGTCTTCCTGAAATAATACAAAATAAAGATAATCCAAACTTTGTTAATTGGAAAAAAACATTTCTCCATAATTTTGGATTATCATTAGCAAACGTTATTGACATTTTGGATCCCGACATGATTGTTTTGGGTGGCGGTGTATCAAATATTGATTTTCTATATGATGAAGGAAAAAATTTTGTCTACGAAAAAGTATTCAGTGATACAATTGATACTCCAATTGTAAAAAATAAGCTTGGTGATTCAGCAGGCGTATTTGGTGCTTGTTTGTTATAATTTTACTGAGGCTCAATTGTAGCAGGCGGTTTGCTAGAAATCACATATGAAACCCAAGTCACCTCATCAATCTCATTAGTAATTCTATTGCTAATTTTTTCTAGTACTCCATCTGGAAGTCTTGTCCAGTCTGCAGTCATTGCATCAATTGAATCAACAACTCGAACTGTAACAATTCTTCCATACTTTCGTTCATCTCCTACCACCCCTACGGCTTTATCATCACCTACTGCGGCATACGCTTGCCAAACCTTATCATAAACTCCTGCATCCCATAATTCATCCTCAACAATCTTACTCGCTTTTCTACAAATTGATAATTTTGAAGGAGTAATTTCACCAATAATTCTGACTGATAGTCCTGGTCCTGGGAAAGGATGTCTTTTCAGTAGTCTTTCTGGGACTCCTAGAATTCTTGCAACATCTCTTACTTCATCCTTATACAATTCTCTTAATGGTTCTAAAATTTCTAGATTTAACCAATCTGGTAATCCTCCAACATTGTGATGAGATTTTATAACTGCAGCAGGACCTTTTGACACTCCGCTCTCAATTACATCTGGATAAAGTGTACCTTGTGCTAACCATTTAAACGGACCTTTCTCTTTTGCAAAATCAGTGAATACTTGAATAAATTCTTCTCCAACAATCTTTCTCTTCTGCTCAGGATCAGTGACTCCTTTTAATTTTGAAAGGAATTTTTCTCTTGCATCAATTCTATGAAAATTTAATGAAAAATTCTTCTCAAACATATCTTCAATCTCTTCAGATTCCTTTAATCGCAATAATCCATTGTCTACAAAAACCCCTGTTAATCTATCTCCAATTGCCTTATGTATCAATAATGCGGCAACTGTTGAATCAATTCCTCCACTAACGCCACACAAAACATTTCCTTCAATCTCCGAAATCTCCTTAACAGTCTTCTCTACAAATCCCTCCATTGTCCACTCTTGTTTTGTTTTACAGACATTCAAAACAAAATTTTTCAAAATATCAGTCCCTCGTTCTGTATGAACCACTTCTGGATGAAATTGAATTCCAAACACAGTACGATTAGTATTTGCTATAGCTGCAGCATGTGAATTCTCTGTATGACCAATAACTTCAAAATCTTTTGGAATCTCTTCTGCT
>JABHJJ010000073.1 GCA_018691945.1 Candidatus Nitrosopelagicus sp.
GTGCTCTGAAATGTCTTTTTTATCTTGACTAATTTTTAATGAATCTGCGCCTAGGGTCTCTCTTATTTCTGAGGCTAATCTGATTCCTGCACCTCCTAGTCCTATTACTAATACAGGCTCTTTTACTTCAAAAGTCATGTACAGTATCGCAATTTCTGATAAAAAACTCTTTACTTAGTTTTGATTATAATTCCGATCTAAAATTCTTGAGTCCTTTTACTTGACTATTTTTCCAATTAGGCTATGAACTGTGGCATCTGTAATCTCAACTGTTCTAATGTCTCCAATCTTTGGCTCTTCATCTACGAATATTGGCTTATACGCAAAATTTCTGCCTCTCTTCTGATTCTCAAACTCTTCATCAAAAACTACTTCTCCTTCCCATCCAATCCATTTCTCATTATTCTCTTTTGAGATTTTACAAATCAATTCATAAGCAATCTTGCTTCTTCTCTTTACCTCTGAAACATCAATTTGTGCCATTTCTGCTGCATCTGTTCCTGGTCTTGGACTGTATCGTGATAAATTACCAATATCTGGCCGTGTCTCTTTTAATAATTCCATCGTCATCTGAAAATCTACTTCTGTTTCAGTTGGAAATCCCACTATGATGTCAGTCGAAATCGTAAACTTACCGAATTTCTCTCTAAATTGTTGAGTTACATCTCGGAAAGTCTCTACTGTATGTCCTCTTTTCATATCATTTAGAACTTTATCACTTCCACTCTGAACTGGAACATGTAAAAATTTGAAGACCTTACTACTTTCAAATGATTTTAACAATCCATCGCGAATTCTTGGCATATACATTGGATTCATCATTCCTACTCTCATGAAGAATTTCTCAGGAATTTGTGATACTGTATTAACTAATTCTGGTAAATCTGAGTTAATATCCAAACCATAACATCCATTGTCTGTTGATGTAAGCCATACCTCGCAACATCCTTCTGATAACTCTGTTTTTACTTGTCTTACGATATCTCCTATCCTATAGCTCTGTAAATCTCCTTTTGATATTTTTGTCTGGCAAAATGTACATTCGCTCATACATCCACTTGCAATTTCAACAATTCCAACTGCTGGATTGAGACGAATTTTTGGCAATCCTACCTTTGATATATCTGAATCTTCTAATGCGATAGTTTTCTTACCGTTAAGTGTCGATTGGATAACTTGTAATGTTTTACCAATTGAATTTGGACCTAATAGACTGGCATTTTCAGCAAATTTTTCCACTTTGGTTTGTTCTGCTTTTGGTAGGCATCCTGCAACAACAAGTGGTTTTGAACTTGAATCCATAATTCTACGAATCATCTTATCTGCTGTAGCATCCTTTACAGAACACGTCACGATAACATTTAGATCTGAATCATCTGCATCTTCTGCCAAAGTATGTCCTCCATTAACAATCAAACCTGAAATCATTTCGGAGTCTGAATAACTGGCAGAGCAACCGTAAGCCTCCACCCAAATTTTTGCCATCTTAACCTAGCAATACATTGACTTCTTTATCTGTCATCAATTTCTTTGAAATCACCAATTCCCTAATTGTCTTTCCAGTCTTGAGTGATTCTTTGAATAAATCTGCAGATTTTAGATACCCAATCTTTGGTGTAAGTAGTGTCACTATTACTGGACTATTCTCAATATTTTCTCTAAGTCTTATTTGATTTGCAGTTAAACCCTCAATAAGATTTGCAGAAAATATTGGCAAAAAGTTTGTTAGCATATCTGTGGAATCTAATACTGCCTTTAACATTCCTGGCAACATTACATTTAATTCAAATTGTCCTGCTTGAGCTGCAAATGAGACTGTTGTATCATTTCCTATCACACTAAAACAAATCATATTCATACATTCAGCTAAAGATGGATTTATTTTTCCAGGCATTATGGATGATCCTGCATGTACAGCTGGTATTCCAAGTTCTGCTAATCCTGCAATAGGTCCTGATGCCATTAATCTAATATCGTTTGCAACCTTGCCTAATTCTATTGCAAAATTTTTCAATGCAGATGATGCATTTGCAACCGGAAATTTACTTTGTAATGCATATTGCATATCCTTCTGTGGTTTGAGTGATAATTTTGATACTTTACTTAATTCTATAATTGCTATTTTTCTATATCCTCTTGGAGTGTTTGCACCTGTACCAACTGCTGTACCACCTAATGCAACCTGTTCCAATTCTTTTTGTGATGATATGATTTGATTTCTTGCATTAGTCAATGAAGTTGCATATGCTGCAAATTCACTTCCGAGTGTAACTGGGAGTGCGTCCATCAAATGTGTGCGCCCAAGTTTTTTGTATTTAGAAAATTGTTTTGCTTTTTTATTAATTGATTTTATTAATTTATCAATTGCAGGAAGCATTTCTCCAAATGAAAATAATATTGCCATATGCATTGCAGTAGGATATGTATCATTACTTGATTGTGACATATTCACATGATCATTTGGATGAAGAAACTGATACTGTCCCTGTTTCTTACCTAAACCTTTCAATGCAACATTTGTAATCACTTCGTTAGAATTCATGTTAAATGCGGTTCCTGCACCTGAATTGATCATATCTACCACAAATTGATCGATATATTTTCCTGCAAGAATCTTATCACAGGCTCTGACAATTGCGGTTCCTTGTTTTCTGTTAATTGCCTTTGTCTTCATATTTGCAACTGCTGCTGAACGTTTTATCATAACAAATGACTTTATCAAATTTCTATGAGATAGATTTCCTGTCACATTGTATTGTTTGATCGCCCTTCCTGTAAATGGACCATAATAAGCATCAATAGGTATCTTGACTGGACCCAGAGAATCTTTGTCCGTTCTATACTTCAATAATATAGTAAATACTCCCATGAATAAAAATTGAATTTAATCAAAAACATCACAAAAATATGTCATATTTTCTGATCTAAAATTAAATAGTAGATATGACAAAAACGAGAATATTTTATATAGTCTAGTTCAAGCATCGAAGAACATGAATAGACGTATTAGTACTATTATGACCGTAGCTGCAATCGCAGTTATGGGAGGCGCACTATTCGGAAGTTCTTTTACCAGTCCACAAATTGGCGGTACTGCACTCGAAGTGAATGCAGACCCACTTGCAAAAGTAGCCAGTATGGGCGGATTAGAACTAGTAATGCCTGAAGCTTATGCATCAGGCCCATGTTCAGACCTATTAGATTCAGGTCGACCTGTAGTCAACTTTGACGTAACTGGTGAAAGTGTAACACTTCCATCATTGTCTGGTGATTACAGTGCAATGACTTTTAGTGGACAAATCCCAGGACCAACACTAAGAGTTACACAAGGTGACGTTGTACACATGACATTGACAATTCCAGCTGATGAGGCAACTCAACACGGAAACGATATGCATGCATCACAAATGTCAGCTGTACCTTACATGGGCGCAGTAAACATCGGTGAAACCGGTGAATACTGCTTTATTGCAGAAGTCCCAGGTGTTTTCAAATATCACTGCTCTGGTGTTAATGTAGCAGCAATGGACCAACACGTACTATCTGGTATGTATGGTATCACCATTGTTGACCCACTCGATGGTTACAAAAGACTAATGGTGGACAAAACAGCACTACAAGGCGGTGAAGTTGTAAAGGACAAACAATTCTATGATGCAGACGCACTAGAGTTCACACTACAGTACAACCAACTCTATCTTACCGATGGCAATTATGACATGGGAAAGATGATGAGTCACTCAACATCTCAAACTGTTGTTAATGGACAAGCATTTAGTTATGTTCCAAACGAAATTCATAACTTGCTAATGTTCGGTGATACTGGAAAGAACATCTTTGTTGCACAACCATGGAATTCTATGGACTTAAAACAACATCAGTCACAATTACTCTTTGTGCCAACTGATACCCACGTTCGTATATTTGTTGAAAATCAAGGTAACGAACCAGTATACTGGCACATGGTAGGTGAAATTGTTGACAGAGTAACACAAGCAAACAGAGTTCAAGCACAAGGTACTGAAACATGGTTACTTGGTGGTTCACAAAATATGATCGTAGATATGGTCTTTGATGAACCTGGCGTTTACGTCGCAGTCAACCATGATTATGCAGCTATCTATAGTGGTGCAGCATCTGTATTTGTAGCAGGTTTACCATTAGACCCAATTAATGAAACTGCAACCGCACTTGGCGTAGTTCAAGGTGCAGTTGATGCAGGTTCTTATGCCGGTGTCCTAGGTAATCCTCACGATTCAGTTCCACCAGCAGGAGCAGACTCTATGTCTCATCCAGCATTGAACGTACATTGTATGTGTACCGATGATGTTGCAAACGCAGCAATTG
The DNA here is from genome assembly GCA_018691945.1 of Candidatus Nitrosopelagicus sp. Lineage (GTDB taxonomy): Archaea > Thermoproteota > Nitrososphaeria > Nitrososphaerales > Nitrosopumilaceae > Nitrosopelagicus. Next base: position 4,348 of record JABHJJ010000073.1, read on the forward strand.
AAAACGGCGCTTTACCACTATGGGAAGTAATCCCAGCTGTATTAGCAGCTGCAGGATAAACTACCATTTTTCTTCTTTTTATTTTTAATTTCTAAACATAATCCAGATCCTAGTTCCTACAAAAATCCCTACTGCGGCTACTATACACGCAATTGGGATAATTTGAATAAAATCAAGTCCTAATACCATGTCTCTTAGCTACATTTAGATAATTTTAGTAATTCCTGCCTCTCAAAATGATTATATTAAATGAATTCTGGCTTTTTGCATGAGTATGAATCAATCAGTTTTGATATGTGATCAAGTTAATCCTATCTTAAATGAGATTTTAGAAAAAAATGGTTTACAAATTACATATGAACCAGAGATTACTCCTGAGCAAATTGAGGAAAAAATTGGAAACTTTGAAGTTGTGATAGTCAGAAGTAGAACAAAAATTACTAAAGAGATGATTGAAAAGGCTGACAAATGTAAAATCATAGCTAGAGTTGGTGTTGGTTTAGATAATATTGATCAGGTATCTGCCAAAGAAAAAAATATTCGTGTAATTAATGCTGTTGAAGGTGCAATGAATGCAGTTGGAGAATTGGTTATTGGTTTAATGTTATCCTTGGCAAGAGAAATCCCACGAGCTGATAGAGAAGTAAGAAATGGAAACTGGATTAAAAAAGAATTGATGGGAACTGAATTACGTGGAAAATATTTGGGAATTGTTGGATTAGGAAATATTGGAAAAAGATTAGGACGACTTGCTAAAGCATTAAACATGAATATTATTGGATATGATGTTGTACCAATAGACGAAGAATTTTCAAAAGAGGTAGGCTTGATGAAAGCAGATCTTGGAACTCTTCTTGCAAGTTCTGATTATATTTCATTACATGTTCCATTATTGGATAGTACAAAACATCTGATAAATGCTGAAAAAATGGATACAATGAAAAACACTTCTCGTATAATCAACACTTCACGTGGAGGTGTAATTGATGAAGATGCACTGTACGAATATCTAAAGGATGGAAAACTTGGTGGTGCGGCATTAGATGTATTTGAGGTTGAGCCAGCCACTTCGAACAAACTGGCAAGCCTACCAAACTTCATTTCTACGCCTCACATGGGCGCTCAGACAAAAGAAGCTCAGTCTTTAGCTGCAAATGTTATAGCAGAAAAGATAATACAAATCCTTAGAGGCGTTATCTAGGATTGAAACTAAATATTGCATATGTCACTGTACTTGTTGCTGCAATAATGATTCCATCGGCATTTGCTGACACTGTCTCAACTGACATTGATTCTGTTAGTTATGATATTGAGTATACTGGAAATAATGTAGTTTTAAAATCTGCCACTGCTGATCTTGATTTTATATCCCTAATCTTTGAAACAGAAGTTACTGGTTCTGAAGGCGATGTATCTATTACTCTTCAACGAGATTTTTTTGATGCAAAGATTGGATATTCTGATGACGATTTCTTTATCTTATCTGATGGTGATGAAATTGAATTTGAGGAAACAAAAGATGATACCTCGAGAACTTTATCTTTTTCACTTTCAACAGGAACTGAAGAGATAGAAATCATTGGTACTATTCTTGCAAATAATTCATTTCTGATAGAACAAGAACAACAAGCTGAAAATTCTGCAGCACAAGCACAAGCTGATGCAGATGCCGCAGCACAAGCACAAGCAGACGCAGATGCAAAAAATGCTGAAGAAGAAAAACTTGAAAAACTAATGAACTCATGTGGTGACGGAACAGTTTTTGAAAATGGTGAGTGTGTATTATCTAATATGGAAAAAAATGCAAAGAATGTTAATCATGGCTCTCTTATTTACTCAGTTGTAATTGGATTGATGATTGGTATTACTATCACACTAATCTTGTGGGGAATTGGAAAGAAAAGTCATAAATCTTTATCTGACGATGGTTCTTGATTAAATGATTCTTGATTGATTGGAATTATAATTATTTTTTCATTAATCAAATACTGTAACGATTCTCCATATTCTGTATCTAGAATTTGATTATTGGCCCACCAGAATGTTGTAATTTTAAACCATTCTGGAATTTGTAATTCTTGACCAATAATTGGATTAAAAATTATTTTTTCATCAATTAAAAATTGAATTGCATTTGCATACTCTCTATCCGGCATTTGTCCGCTAGTCCATAATTTTGATAAATCTTTCACCCAATACGGAATTCCAATACTTCCATCATCCACAATTGTAAATTCTGTATTCGATATTGCTCCTGAATACTGTAATTCTAATTCATATTTGCCTTCATTCCATATCACACTATCAAATCCAAATGGTGCAATCACTCTTGATTCTTCCTGAGATATTGGCATTGTTAATAATCGACTTTTATTTCCACTTGTGTCTGTGATGAAAATTACCGCATCTTCTCCAGTAACTTCCGACACCATGATTTTGTAATCTAATTTCTCACCAAAATTGTAGCTAGATGATGTGAGTATTATCTCCACATCTGGTGTATATTGAGCAAAAGCATTACCTGAAAAAATTACTCCTATCCCAACTAATATTGCAAGATAATATTTCATATTTTCACAAAATCTCTGTATAATATAATGAATTTCCTTTCTAAATTCTCATAGGATTATTAAGGGGATTTTTTTTATGAATCTAATGACACTAAGTCAAGATGATGTTTGGCACAAAATGTGGAAGGAAAACTCTCCAGAATTAAGAAATCGTGCAATTGTATGGAGAAAAGAAGATGCAGTTACACGTATTGAGAGACCTAGCAGACTTCTTCGTGCAAGAAGACTTGGGTATAAAGCAAAACAAGGCATAATTGTAATTCGAATGAGAGTTGGTTCTGGTGGAATGAGACGCCAAAGACCACGTGGTGGTAGGCGTCCAAAACATTTGGGTGTAACTAGAATAAAGCAAGATGATGATATGAAAACTGTAGCAAATAGACGTGTACTTGAAAGATATCCAAATATGAAACTTTTAGGTTCTTATTTCTTATACAAAGATGGCAAACATTATTGGTATGAGGTAATTCTAGCAGATCCATCACATCCAAGAATTATAAAAGATAAAGAAATGCGAAAACGAGTAATTTCTGCTGCTGCATGATAAAACTACTATTAATTATTTTAATACTAATATCTGGATCTGTATCTGTTGTTGATGCAGTCCCACTTTCAGATATGACTGGGCTGAAATACACATTTCCTGTAAAAACTGATGAGCGTTCATTTACTATCGAAACTACTGGAAATCTACAGGTCTCAAATCTTGATTTTGATAAAAATGATAAATCCCTCACGCTAGACATAACTACTTCAATTGAAAATAATATCTTAGAAGTAGTTATCCCATCATCCCTGATTAGCGGTGATTTCAGATTTTATTTAGATGATACTGAATTATTTCCAAAATTTAGTAAAGGAAAAAATTCGATATTTGTAACAATTGAATTCTCTGCACCAGCTGGTAATTATGAAATCAAATTGCAAGGCACAACATATCTGGACATATTTGACATATCTGAGAAAATTGATTATAAAATATCTAATGGGCTAGTTGATAAGATAGAATCAAATCCTTCTACAAATTCATTGATCTTCTCATTAACTGATACTGAAGATGCTGGACAATTATCAGTAAAATTATCTGATGATGTAATCACACCTTTTGAAAATAATGAATTTATGATATTTGTAGATGGGATTAATTCAGATTATTTAATAAAAGATGATATACTGAATATAAAATTTAATTCAAATGACAATATGATTACAATAATTGGAACATATGTCATTCCTGAATTTCATGAAATTGCACCACTAGTTCTTGCAACTTCTTTTATTGGTTTGATAGTTCTAAGAAAATACAAAAAATTATTCATTTAATAATTTTTCAATCATAGATTCCAAATTTGCTGTCTGACCAAATGAGACATCACGTAATATTCCTTTTCTATCCACTAAAATCGTAGATGGGGTTCCTTGTAATGAGTACATCTCAAATGTCTCTGCTGAATATTCTTTTGATTTGAAATATTCTTTTACTCTGGAAAAAATCTGTTCTTTGTAATCATCTGGTTGTGAGTCAAAATCTGGAAGCTGATTTTTGATAAATGCAGTCATTTTTTCTTTGGTTGGCTCTCCTGCTTTTACTAATGAGTCCATTGCAACTGGATATGGAATTTTATATGATAATTTTCCTTCATCAAGTTGACCATATTGAGATAATGCTTGTTTTGTATCTCCAACAACTTCTCCTGTTGTAAGAAGCATTTCCAAGTTTTCTAGCGTATTTTTATCATAATCTTCAAATGCTGTTGCTACGCCCATGACAGTTAATCCATCTCCTTTGAATTTTTGATAAATGTTAATTATTTCTGGAATTGAATGCATAAAACATCCTGGGCAATTTACTTGAAACACTTCAACTAATTTGACATTATCTCCTTCTTTGTCAAAATTTGTATCCATTCCTTGTACCCACTCGGAAACTTTGAGGTTTGGGGCCTTTTGACCAA